>JACCYU010000226.1 GCA_013696315.1 Gammaproteobacteria bacterium
GACTCCGCTGTATCGCGCGACGGGTTGCCGCAGTCGTGCGGGCGCTGCCGTGTAAAACCTGACCCATTGCTCATCTCTCCAGATATGACGATCCAATGTACCACTACACTGCGGGACTAAACAACTAACCTGCCCGTGGAAGTCGCACATGGCGGCGGCACAAGTACCAGGCTCGGCACATGGAAATGCGATAGCGCGATAGCGCCGCGTGAGCGATGGCGTGTGCGCGTGTGGCGAGCGGCTGCCGGAGCCTGCGCCGTATTGGTGAAATGGGGAACGAAGTCTCGCACCCGCACGTCCGCGGGCGGCTCATATCCCCGCGAGTCTGAAGCCCTCGCTGTACAAATTACCAAGTTCCTTTGTGAAACCGATCGTGGTGGCGTCGCTGTGCTTGCGGTATTCGGGGAACAGGCGATTCATCTCCGCACCCGTGCGGCGCGCTTCATCGATCCGGTCGGCCAACGCCAGGCTCGCGGTGATGACATTGTATCCTCCTATGAAGGTGGGCGCCTTATGCAGCACCTGCGTCGCCGCATCGATCGCCTGCTGATAGCGCCGCATGAACATATAGTTCTGCGCGCGTGCCCAGAGATAATAGACGGGGCAATGCGGATTAAAGGTGATCGCCCGCGCCAGCTCTCGTTCCGCCTCGTCCGTGCTGCCGCTGCACGAGAGACCCACGCCCAGCCAGTAATGCGTCTCGGCGCCGCCCGGATCGAGCGTGACCGCCAGACGCGCCGCCCGCAGCGCTTCGTTGTGCATGCCGCTCCAGTTGCAGACCCAGCTCAGAACACCTTGCGCGAGTGGCAGCTCTTTATGCAGCTTCACGGCGCGGCACGCGAGCTTGAGCGCCACGTCCAGCGATTCCCCGCGTGACCGCACGCCCAGCAGCCAGCGATAGGTGTGCACGCGCGCGAGCCAGGCATACGGCTCCGCGTAGCTGGGATCGATGGCAATGGAACGCTCGTAAAACGCCTGCGCCCAGTCCAGCGCATCCAGAGTCCACAGCACATAGGCCGCATTCCCACGTCGGCAGAGCTCGTAGGCCTCCACATTATCGGTGCCCACATGAGCAAGGCGCTGATGATCATCCGCGGTCAGGCGCAATTCCAGCGCGGCGACGATGCTGTGCGTCACCTCGTCCTGCAACGCGAAGATTTCGCTTAGCTCCCGGTCGTAGCGCTCGGCCCACAGGTGGTCGCCCGAGTGCGCGTCGATAAGCTGCACGTTAATCCGCACGCAGGCGGCCGCGCGTCGCACGCTGCCTTCCAGCAGGTAACGCACGCCCAGCTCCCGGCCGATGTCCTGCACTCGCCTGGCGACGCCCTTGTAGACGAATGCGGAATGCCGCGCGATGACAAACAGACCCGACAGCTTGGAAAGATCGGTAATCAGGTCTTCGGTGATGCCGTCGGCGAAATACTCCTGCTCGGGATCCGCGCTCATGTTGGTGAACGGCAGCACGGCGATCGAGGGTTTGTCCTCGCTCGTACGAATGACGGACTGTGTTTCTGAAGCGGCGACGTTTGGCGGCGCAGTGTGGTGCTGATTATTCTCGACTGGATTACCGTCAGCGGGACGCGGATCGGTATGTCCGCCTTGCGTGTACCCGTCTTTAGCGCAACCGATGGCGACGGCGTAAGCGCCTTTAGGCAGGTCGATGCGTACGGGGTCATCGCGCCCCTCCGCCTCGTAGTATTCGCGCAGCTTGCCCCGCAGCCGTGCCGCTTCCACGCGCACAATGGCGTCTATCGCCGGATCGAAATCCGGCGCGCGGTCGAATACCTCCACGCCGATGGTGTAGCCCTTGAGTCGGGCGGTGTTGCCGGCCACGGTCTCGCTGACGATGAACTTGAGAAAACGGCGCTGACGCGCCGACTGCGCGAACACCGGGCTTGCGAACATTTTATTCAGCGATTGATTGATCGCCGCGATCTTCTGCCCCGAAAGCTCGCCGGATGTAGTCATGGGCTTGACCTTGGCCAGCAAGCGATTCGTGTACGTCTCCGCTCGCGCGCTACACAAAAGACGTAGCGTGAGCGCTGGTGTCAGCATTATTCATCTTTAGGCAGGCGTTACATCTCACCCACAACGTGTTGATACGGGCCGGCGCCCAGACGCTGGTGTAGGCGCTGCTGGCGCTGGCGCCGGCGAAGAATCTTTGCATCGCGGCGCCGTGGGCTTCGCTTCTCATCAACTGCCTGGAATCATCGGGGCGCTCCCAGGCGGAGATGGTGATGGCCCGCTCGCCGATGCGCGCGGTCACCAGACCGATGAACCCCTTCATCTTCATCATTTCTCCGGCCGTCTCGCGGGACATTTGCCTGATTTCCTGCATTGATTCATCGGACAGACTCATCAGCTGCGTGACGCTGAACGCGCCGGGCTTCGCCTTGCTGCCCGACTGCACCGAGGTGCTGACACCGAACGAGAACGGTCCCAGCGCGTAAGGTTGCACCACCACTTGCAACCCAAGTTGCTCGGGAATCGCACGCGTATCGAAGTAACCGGTGACCGCGCGGACCCTGTCGTTCTCGACAGTGATGAAGTCTGCGCCCGGCAGCGTGACGGTTTTGCGGGTGGCGGGCAGGCCGAGAAACTCGCCCGCATTCGTGCCTCTCATGATCCATTCGGCCGCGATAACGCCGGGGCGCGCCTCGGCGGCGCTGATAATCTCGAACGACAGGTCTGGAAACGCGGCCCACAGCGACGTTGCGTTCGCGGTGATCGCGGCGCCGGTCAGCTCGCCTGCCGTCGTCGGGTCACGGTAGGTGCCACTTGGCGCGAATACATCCGCCAAGGCATCGGGATCATGCCGGTTCCAGGCGTCGAAGTATTGGTTTGCGACATCGATGGCATTCATAACGGCCCTCCTGCGCTTTGCGTACCGATCATACGTAGGTCGCCAATCCTTTGGCGACATCATGTCTGCTAAGGATACCGGCCCACCAGTACTAATAAGGTATGGTTAGCCATCCATGGCCCGGCCGCGGCGTTGCTGGAAGCCCCTTCGCGACCCTCCCTGGCCGGGCGTTCTGTCCTCAGGAAACGACACATTAAGTATCGTTTTCTTTATCCGGCTCACCCCCGTATCGCCGCCATCACGATGCCGGGTAAGGGCTTCCAGTCGGCATGCTCCTCCAGCTTGACCAGCTTCGGCAGCAGCTTGTGCGTGGTGCGATGGCTAGGAAAATAGCCAGGCTTCGGGAACGTCGTCAACGGCGCGCGCATCACCACTTTTTCGATGCCGTCCAGCATGGCCGTGTTGTGCACGAAACCGCGGCCACTCTGGATATTCTGCGGTGTCGAACCGGGATACGCGCCCCACGGCGGCGCGGCGAAGACGAACGACAGCCCGGAGAAACCATTGACCGCCACCGTGCCGTAACGCAGCTTCGCAATGGCTTCTTCCACGGCTTTGCCGATCACCGGATCCTTCAGAGACCTGGGATGCACGACCAGGGTTACGGACAGCGTACCCCACAACGTGTTATTGGCGAAGTCCACGGCACGATCCAGAAACTCGACCGGATCGGCGCTGCCCAGCCGCGTTTCAGCGAGGATGGCGCAGAATGGCTCCTGCGAAAACAGCGGCTCGTCGCACGCGCCAGCGTCCAGACCGCCGATGAAAGTCCACGGCAGCGCGCCGGCCTGTTGCCTGCCGATCTGTGCGGGCTGCACGCGGCCGTGCGTGAACGCCGCCCAGCGGTCTTCCGCGCCGGGATAATACGCCTTACGTGGCGGCACCTTCTCGCACACGTCTTTGATCCAGCGCATAAACGCTTCGCTGCCGGCCCAGCCATGCGGCGTCACCAGCATCTTGGCGGCGTTGCACAGGAACGAGGCGTTCATCACGAAGTAGCTGGCCACATCCTGCGCCTGGAAGCGCAGTTCTTTGTCCGTGTAAGGGCCGGGCACCACAATGACGGGCGAAATGTTACCGAGCTCCGAGGTAATCGGTTTTTTCAGCAGCGGCTGATGCAGGCGCTTGCGCTCGTCCTGTTGCGGCCCCGGCGGCCCCCACACGATCTGATCGTGCGTGTGGTCGGAACCGGTGATATGCACCTCGTCGATGTCGCGATCATTGACGAGGTAACGGCCCTCGCCCGCGCCGCCATAACACACGCACAGGAAATTTTGTCCAATCGCCTTGGCAAACGCCTCTTCCAGCAGCGGACCCAGATACGCGTTCACCGGGTTCATCTTGAGCAGGCACACTTTGCCCTCGTTGAACAGTTTGGTGATGACGTCCATCGCGCCAATGGCGGCGATGTTACCCGCGCCCAGCACCAGTACCACGCAGCCGTCGTGATCGGGCTGTTTGTAAAAGCGCGCGCGGGTCTCGTGCAGCGCGCCCTCGTCGATGCCGGTTTGCATGTGCACGTCGACCGTCATGTTTTTGAACAACAGGCCGTCGATGGCATTGCCCGGAAATACGCGCACCGCCAGGCGCCCGTCGGGCAGATGTGCGACCGGACCGATGGCGGTGTTGCCGGTCTTATCCAGCGCCGCGAGCTGTTCGCGGATCAGGCGCAGCTGTCGCACCACGCCCCACGGACCGGTGGACCATTCTTCCGCTTCCAGCGGCGTTCCGGGCGCGATGCCTTTGGCCTCGCAGCCGGCGTGAACCATCCGTTCCGCTACGCGCAGGTAGCCTTGCTGCATGGCCCGCGCAAGCGCGATGCGCTGTTGCAGCGGCAAGTGGACGAACGCCGTCGCGCCGTCGCGCAGCCTTGCCACGGCCGCGTCCATCTCGGACTCGCTGGACGGCGGCGGCGCGGGCACCGATGATTGGGCAGGATAACTCGCAAAATCCGGCAGCTCTGGAACTGCGCTCATGACTTTCGCCTCCGCCTGACTCAGTAGAATGATTGCGACGCCAACGCGCGAGGACAGCCGACGCCGCCCTCGCCGCAAGCGGATTTTACTCCGCGCGCGCCTGCGGATTCTCGTCCGGAGGCGGAATCACACCGATCTGTGTGAGCAACGCCATCTGATCGTAGTACGCGCTGGTCGACACGATCCTGCCGTCTTTCCACTCCTGAAAATCCGCGCCCGGCACGGTGAATGACTTGCCTGAGGGCTTCTTGCCCGCCAGCTGACCGCCGGGGAAGGGTTTGGTCCATGTGCCAGTGATCACCCACTGCTCCGCCAGCGTGTCCTCGTCTACCGGATCCGCGCTCACGACTGTGACCTTGAAGTCCGGAATGGCGGTAAACAGGCCGCCGACCCACTGCGCCAACGCTTCGCCGGACAATTTTCCTGTGCCCGGATTCGAGTAGGTGCCGTTCTCGCCATAGAAAGCGACCAGCGCCGGCACGTCATGGCTATTCCACGTCGCCTTGTAATCATTGAAAGCCTGCATCAGATCATCGTCGGCAACGCCAGGCGTTGTCGAAGCCATCCAGACCAGCATGGCGCATAATCCCGAGGTCAGCACGTTTCGTTTAAATATCGTAGTTTTCATAGCACTTATTCTCCGTAAATCCTTAAGCCCCGCCGCATCTTCGGCGTTCTCGAAGTATGTGCGCCGACCCTGTGGCGGAGTAGTTTCTAACCGTTACTAACCTCCGCACGAGGCCACGGGCTGAATTCCGGCGTAAAGACGCTACAATCTGTGTAAGAAAAGTTTTCGAGCGAGAGGTGCGAAGCCGCCCGCGGACGACGTTATTTCCACCGTCACCACCCACGTCCGCCGGATCTACGACAAGCTCGGCGTGCACAACAAAATCGAGCTGATGAACAGGCTGTTGAGCGCCTGAGCGTTCAACGGATCGCATCAAGGCGCGGCGCCTGCCCATTGCTGTCAACGACCCGGTACGATTGCCGAACGATTGTCGGATCCTTGGCTCCGGCTCGATGAGGAACAGGTTTCTTGTGTCGCCGCCAACCGCGCGATGCGATCGAAGAACGCCTTTTTCCGTGCGGTGTTGATGTGCCAGTTAACGGGCAGATACTGAAAGCCGTCGTGGTAATTGCGCAGGCCGCCGTCGTGATAGCCCCACGATGCCCCGTTGCTGACCGCGGCATTCAAGTTCTCGATATTTTCGGAATCCTCGTTGAAGACAATCGGTTTGGGTTCCGCGCGGTACGCGGCGGTGGCCTTGATCGCTTCGATCATGGCTGCAATCTGGCGGGCGGTCTGATCGTTGCCGTGCACGGTAATGTAGTCGCCTTGACGGATGACGGCATCGGGCGGGATGACGCCGCCGCGAAAGCTGGTGGAAACCTTGAGACGACCTCCGGCACGCGCCTGCACCCGCGCGATCAGCGTGTGTATGTTGTCCATTTTCAGAACCGACTTGTCGTAGCCGTTGGTGGCCTCGTTGTTGATCTCGATCAGGACGTTGCGGTAGCCCTGCTCCAGCACCCAGTCGGTCATGTTATCGGCGGCGCGTAGCACCGCGTCATCGCTGACGAACCGGTCTTCCTGGTGCTGATAGAAATATTGCAGAATCACCACCATGCCGTGCCGGTCGGCGGCGCGAATGACCTTGCCGGCACGGTGCAGCCACGCCGGCTTCAACGAACCATCCGGCTTGAATGCGGATACATTCCACGGGTGCCCGGGCGTACCGTGCTAGAACGGATTGCCGCCCTGCATGCCAAGCGTGAAAGCGTTGAGACCTTTGTCGGCGTAGGTATTCAACGCCGCGATGAATTCGCGGGTATTGCGCTCGGCGTCCCACTCACCCGTATCGGGATACTTCCAGATATCGTGTCCGGATTTTCGTCATCGAAGATGGCGATGGCCATGCGGCTGTTCATCAGCCGTCCCTCAATACGCGTACCGGGATAAGTCGCGGCGCCATTGATCGTGAAGTCCACGCCCGAGATGCCAACCACCGTGTCCGCGCGAACAGCCTCCGCTGCATGGCCGCTGACCGCCAGCGCCAGCAGCAGAACTAGCCAATGCGAAACGTAGTGCCCGGGACGTGCAAGCGACAATGCGGCTTCCATCGAAACCTTCCCAGTCATTGGCGAGCGGCGCACGCCAGCGCCGCCGAGCGCACTAATTCTTTTCCAGCTGGATCTTGCCGTCGATCCTGAAATTCAGGTTCAGCGACGGGATCTCCAGGGTCATGACCGCCGGCAGTTTTTCATCGCCCTTCAGTTTGCCGGACGCCAGCGCCGCATCGACTTCTTTTTCGATTTCCCGCTGCGAAGTGACGCCGACCTTTTTCAGGAACTTGCGGATCTGCATATTCAGGGTGTCTTCGTTCATGATCGTGTCCTCATCTGTAAAATCGCCCGCTTGATCGGTCAGCATACACGGGTATAGGCGCCGGCCCGACCTCCGGGCGCCAGCACCACCTGCCATAGCTGAATGTGCCGCGCCCGGAACGCGCCCGCGCATGACAGCAGATAAAACTTCCACATGCGGTAGAAACGTTCACCGTAGCGCACCTCGAGATGATGCGGTCAAAATTGGCGA
Organism: Gammaproteobacteria bacterium; assembly: GCA_013696315.1. Classification (NCBI taxonomy): domain Bacteria; kingdom Pseudomonadati; phylum Pseudomonadota; class Gammaproteobacteria; species Gammaproteobacteria bacterium. Next base: position 7,436 of record JACCYU010000226.1, read on the forward strand.
ACCACGCCATCAGAGTCTTATCGTAATACGCGCCGAAATTATGGACGTCCTCGACGATAAACAGTTTCTCGGCCGCGCGCGCGATCTGCGCCATCGACGGCAGATCGCCGTTGGGGAAAATGTATCTGGCGATCCACGGATCGACGCGCGTGGTGGTGGCGTTATCGCCAATGCTTTGTAACAGAAATAAACCGTTGTCGCGCAGGCAGCGGAGTGCGACGCGCATGTAGCGGCGATGATTACGGTGGCCGACGTGCTCGAACATGCCAAGCGATATCACGCGGTCAAACGGCTCGTCGATTTCGCGATAGTCCAGCACGCGGATCTCGACCGGCAGCCCGGCGCATACCTGCCGCGCGTACTCCGCCTGGGGCTTTGAAGTGTTGATACCGACCACTTCGGCACCATATTCCTGCGCGGCGAATTTGGCGACGCTGCCCCAGCCGCAGCCGATGTCCAGCACGGGCATGCCGGGTGTGAGGCCGATCTTGCGGCACACCAGCTCGAGCTTGGCCTGCTGCGCATCGTCGAGGTTCGTTGCGTCACGCCAGTAGCCGCAGGTGCATACCATGCGGCGGTCGAGCATCTGCCGGAAAAAATCGTTGCCGAGATCATAATGCGTCGGCGCGGCTTCGCTGCGTCGCGGCCTGGTGCGGAGATTTTGCACCCTGGCATGCACCACCGGCAGCAGCAGCTTTAACGGATTGAGCTTTTCGTGCAGACGCGCGCCCAGCAGCAGGCACACGAGTTCATCGAGGCGCTCGACGTCCCACCAGCCGTCCATGTACGATTCACCAAGCCCCAGCGAACCCTCGGCGATGGCCCGCCGGTAGACGCCATCGTTGGGGATATGCATATCCCAGCCGCGGCTGCCGTCGATCTCGATGTCCGCGAGCGCGAGCACTTCTGCGGCTTTTGAGATTACTCATCGGTGTTTATGTAAAAATAATCAGCGGGATGCGTTGCTGAAACGAAAGCCCGGAGCGGCGGTCAACTACCCTGGAACACACGTGCCAACCACCGTTTTCCCAAGTTTATTGAAGAGCGGCCAAAAATAAAAAGGCGCGGCGTAACGAAGCATCGGCCGCGCCAGCGCGGGACGACCATGTTATCTTGACGCCATCACAATGCACCGGAATTTCTTGTGGCGCGCAAAAAGACATCCATCGACTTCGAAAAGTCCCTGACGGAGCTGGAATCTCTGGTGGAGCGTCTCGAGCAGGGCGATTTGACGCTGGAAGAGTCGCTAAAGACCTTCGAACGTGGGGTGGCGCTTACGCGCGCATGCCAGGCCGCGCTCAAGCAAGCCGAACAGAAAGTCGAAATCCTGACCACCCGGGGGGGCCATGCCGTCGTCGAACCGTTTGAGACCCATAACAACGCCGATAATAACAACGCCGATAATGGACACTGAGGCGCGGCTGCACGCGCTGTCCGCGAGAGTCGAGCGTGCGCTCGACGAATGGCTGCCAGCGGAGCAGGTACAGCCCGGCATTCTGCACAAGGCCATGCGCTATTCCGCTCTGGGTGGTGGCAAACGTGTGCGCCCGGCGCTGGTGTACGCGACCGGGACCGCGCTCGGTAGCGCGCTGGACAGTCTGGACGGCATCGCCTGCGCTGTAGAGTTGATTCACGCCTATTCACTGATCCATGACGATCTGCCTGCGATGGACGACGACGACCTGCGGCGCGGCAAACCTTCGTGCCACAAGGCCTTCGACGAAGCCACGGCGATCCTGGCGGGCGACGCCATGCAGGCGCTGGCGTTCTACATACTGGCGCACGATCGCCGAATCGCTAGCGATCCGGCCGTGCGCATCGAGATGGTGGCATCGCTGGCGCTGGCGTCTGGCTCACGGGGCATGGCCGGAGGTCAGGCCATCGATCTGGCGTCGGTGGGCGCGCAGCTGGATATCGCGCAGCTGGAGGCCATGCACATTCACAAGACCGGCGCGCTGATTCGCGCCAGTGTGATGATGTCGGCCGCGGGCTGTAGCGGTCTGGATGCTTCGCGCCGCGACGACCTGGACCATTTCGCGAAATGTATCGGCCTCGCATTCCAGATCCGCGACGATATCCTGGACGTCGAGGGGGATACCGCCACGCTCGGCAAGACGCAGGGCGCGGACCATGCACGCGACAAACCGACCTATCCCGCGCTAATGGGTCTGGAGCAGGCCAAATCGCGCGCGCGCGATCTGCACGACGACGCACTGGCGAGCCTCTCCGGTTTCGACGGGCGCGCCGACCTGCTGCGCGACATCGCGCGCTATATCGTCATGCGGATCAAATAATCTGGCTTCCGTTTGCAGGGCAGGTTGTAACCTACGGTGATCCGCCACTATGTTGACCCGCCCGCCAGGGAAGTACAGAAACGTTTCTGCTTGCGAACGGATTACGCACTAAAGGCGCTTAAACGAGTGCACAACACCGGGGCGCGAGTCCTGCGCAAGCCGGACAAAGATTGTCTGGAACGATTTCGCCTTGCTGGTCCGTTTGGACGCGAGCCGAGACGTGAGACGAACGTAATGCACATGCTGACGACAGGAAAATCCTGAAACCTCACCCTTCAGCGCGACGCGCGTTCATGTTCGGCCAATAACGCCTGTATCTTTTCGATATCCGTTCTCGACAGGGGCTTGTCGCCGGCCTTGACCGTTTCCTCGATTTGTTGCGGACGACGGGCGCCGACGATTGCAGCGGTGACTTCCGGCCGTCGCAGCACCCAGGCGATCGCGAGTTGGCCCATGCTCAGGTCGTTGCGCTCCGCGATGGGCTTGAGTTGCTCGATCAATTTCAGGTTGGCGGTTAACAGCGGCTCTTTGAACTGATCGCTGCCGCGTCGCCAGTCTTCTTTGGGCAGCGCGTCGATTTTTTGCCGCGTGTATTTACCCGTCAGCAGGCCGGCCTTCATCGGGCTGTAAGCGATCACGCCGATATTATGGGCCGCGCAATACTCCAGTAAATCGTCCTCCACGCCGCGTTCCAGCATGCTGTAAGGCGGCTGCAGCGAAGTCACCGGGTGGATTTTCTGGATGCGCTCAAGCTGCGCCACCGTGAAATTCGATACGCCCGCGTAGCGAACCTTGCCTTCTTCGATCAGCTTGGCGATAGTGCTCCACGCCTCCTCGACGTCCTCATCGGGATTGGGCCAGTGGACCTGGTATAAATCGATCACGTCCACGTCGAGGCGTCTGAGGCTTGCTTCCGCCTCTTCGCGCACGCTGGCAGAATCGAGCTGGCCGAACGGCGTGGTACCGCCCTCTTTCCAGCGCAGCCCGCATTTGGTCGCGACGATAACCTGATCGCGCCGCCCGGCAATGGCCTTTGCGACCACCTCTTCCGCGTGGCCCAGGCCGTAAATCGCGGCCGTATCGATCCAGTTGACGCCTAGACCTAGTGCGCGCTGGATGGCGGCGACGGATTCCTTGTCGTCCTGCGGGCCCCAGCCGAAATCCCAGTCGCCGCCGCCAATCGCCCAGGTGCCCAGGCCCACTGTGGTGAATTCGAGTTCGCTGTCTCCAAGTTGACGTGTCTGCATTATGTGCTCACTCCAGAGTCAAAAATTAAACGGGCCGCTTATCGGTTCTTCAATCAACACACTGAGCAACCCACGTGCCACGCTTTGCCCGTGAAATTGTGCGGCTCGTTGTTCAAATCTTTGCAGTTGCCGAATACAGCGCGTTATGGTTTGCCAAAGACCTTCTTCAGAATATCGGTCGTGCGCTTGGCCGGGTCCTGGCGAATCGCGGCTTCCTCACGGGCGAGATAGTAAAAAATACCTGCCATGCCCTCGCTCACCACGTAGTCTGAGAGATCCGCCTTGACGTCGGGTACGAACGGCACGTTCTGGTAGCGCGACATGACCTTGTCGTAGGCGGCAATGGCGCCGACCTGCGACAGGCTCTTGGACACCACGGGCGACATTTCAGCGGCCAGCGGCGCCGACATTTTGTCCTGGAAGTAGCGGGTCGCAGCATCGTCGGGCCCGCTGTAGACGGCTCGCGCGTCTTCCAGGGTCATTTGCTGGATGGACTGCCAGAAGAGCACCTTGGCCTTGGGCGTGGCGGCCTCGGCTGCGCGATTGAGCTTCAATTCCAGATCGTCGAGCGTCGATCCCATACCAACGGTATCCAGAGTTGCCTTGACCGTATCCAGACTCTGCGGCAATGGAATGTGAATGGCCGGATCGCTGTTGAAGCCGCCGGTCTGCCCGAGCTGACTGACCACCGTCTCGGTGCCAACGCGCAAGGCCTCCTTCAGGCCCGCCCGTAGCTCGTCCGCCCCCAGTTGCGCGCCGCCGGAGTCGTCTCCCGCCGGTCCGCCAATTAAGTCCTTGCCCTCTTCCAGCCAGCCGGCGCGCAGATGGCTATCGACAACGGCGCACATGACTACAGACGCCATCAACAAGGTCATCGCTGCCCGTCGGCACGGTTTTACATTTTCATACTGACTCATCCATCCTCCTTATCTGGCGGCGTCCGATCCTGAAGTTTTACACTTGGCCTGCGACCGGCCGAGTTTGCGCGTTCAACTTCTATAGTCCTTAAGTGCGGTCGTTTGCACGTTCGCCTGTGGTAACACCACCACACGACTCGCGCTGACGCGCGAAGCGCCGCACCCGATATTCCCGCTTCTGGTTCCATGACGCGGTGCTCAGTTCAGCATCGGCATGTTCCCGCAGGTCGCCTCTTGTGGAACGTTCGTCTGGCTTATCGGTTTTTGCCGGGGACCCATCCGGCCAGCGGTTATAGCGCCCCGGCCGGTCCACTAATCTCTCCTAACGAATTAAACCGCTTAGGGATTAGTGATGATGACGAGCATAACAAGGACGCCGGCGCTACGGTGCGCTGTTGCCGACTCAACCCGTGCGCAGAAACTGATTCTTGCAGGTTCGAAGGCAACACGCGCATGCACGCTGATTGCATTGACCGCACTTGGGGGTGTCCGCGGCGACACCGGCTAACACACAGGCCGCGACGACGGCAAAATCGGCCGGCGCGGACAAGGCGTTCTCTACGCCTGCCTTCTTGAGCGGTCCGCGGCGTATACAGCGCTTGCCAACCTTCGCGACCCGCTTCACGACGAAGGCCGACAGCATCGACACCGATGATCGGAACCCCGACGCGCCTTTGTTCCGGCAGGAGCGGATTTCAAACTATGACGCGTTGCAGTTTGAAGGCATGCGTATTTCGCTAATCCGTTGCCGACCAACGACGGCAAGCCCATCGATCATTTCCCCATAAATCAGGAAGGTCTGGTGTTCAATGATACATGGCGGATGGACAACGCGATTGGCGAGCAACGCACGCGCACGCTGCCCCTTGTCGGCTCGGGCTATCGCTATTCTTTGCCAGAAACGCCGTTGCTGGGCATAGCAACGCGTGGTTACGACAAGGACACCGAGTTCAACTGGACGGTGGGCCAGGCCGGAACCGTTGAAGGCAGGACGATCAAGTCGTTCGAAACGACCTCCGAACAGGTATCCGGTTTAAGCGGCCGCCACAACCTTAACGCCAACTGGAACGTAGGCGGACAAGCCTGGATGGTGCAGGGCGACGCGAAGGATGCGACGCAACGCAACCTAGGCGGCGCCCTCGAATACCTAAGCCCTAACAGAAATCACCGGCACACTATGCATGTCGCCCAGGACAGCCAGAACCACATGGGTTCGTGGCTGGACAGCGATCACCATCTTGGCGCATGGCGTCAACGGTTCGGCGTCTATCGTTTCGATCCCAAGTTAAAGTGGGTTAACAAGAAAATGGTGGATGATCGCGAAGGCGTGTACTGGCGGACCGATCATCAGCGCCACCACACCAGCTGGTTTTCCGGGGTGGAAGCGGAAAAAACGAATGTGTACGCCAATCCGAAAACAGCGGGCCTGCTCAAGACTTTCGGCTTCGTCGGCATCGCGCAACAGCTTGACGCGGCGACCCGCATCGGCGGCAGCTTTCGCTACGGGCTCGAGCGCCCGGGCGTTGGCAAAGCGGCGTCCGAAGCGCGCATTAGCAAACTCGGAACGTTTCTGGAACGCCAATCCCCTATCGGCATAAGCCGCTTTGGCGCGAACCTGGTCGAGCGACGTTCGCTTCAGCGCCCCGAGCAGCAGCTTGACGTGTTCTGGGATCAGGCGTGGCTGCAAAATGACGCCGACCGTTTCAAGACCTCGATGGGAGTGGCGCATATCATCCGCGCGAATGAGACTTTTCTGGTTCCATCGACTGGCTTCAAGCTGAAATATGCGATGACTCGCCATTTCGCACTCGAAGGCTCAATGCGCTATTTATGGCAGGTGAGCGGAGACCGCGAGGAAGACGCCTCCAGTTACATGTCGATGGGCGCGAGCTGGGCGGCCGCCGCCGACTGGCGAGTCAGCTTGAACGGCCGCTTGGACGGCGAACTGGTCAAGGCCGATGAGGCGAACCGTGATCTGCTCAACCGCGTTTACATGACGATCGCCTATCAGCCCGGCAGCGGCGCATACGCCGAGTAGCTCCGTCCGGGTCGCGAGAGTGAATCCGCGCCCCGGCCCGGCAACGTGCTGCTCGCGCAGCCTGGTGCTCGCTCTAAGCGTCGAAGAATTCCGCCCGGCACTCGAACGTTGCGGGACCGCGCAACGTCAGACTTCGCTTGCATAGCGCGTGCATGGACCAGATAATGATCGCGAAATCACCAGCCTTTCGCGATGACAAACACCGCTTATCCGTTCCTGGACCGTATCCAGCACCCGCAGGATTTGCGCGAGCTGCCCAAAGCCGACCTCGGCGCAGTCGCCAAGGAGTTGCGGGGTTGCCTGCTTGAATCCGTCAGCAATTCAGGCGGCCACTTTGCGGCCGGCCTCGGTACTATCGAGCTAACGGTTGCCCTGCATTATGTGTTCAACACGCCGCATGACCGCCTGGTATGGGACGTCGGGCATCAATGCTATCCGCACAAAATCCTGACCGCGCGGCGCGAACGCCTGCATACCATTCGCAAGCAAGGTGGTCTGGCGCCATTTCCCAAGCGCGCGGAGAGTGAATATGACACTTTCGGCGTTGGTCATTCCAGCACGTCCATCAGTGCCGCCTTAGGCATGGCGCTGGCGTTTGCTGCTAGTCACGAGAACCGCAAGGCGGTCGCCATCATCGGTGATGGGGCGCTGACCGCCGGGATGGCTTTTGAGGCGCTCAACCACATGGGCGACCTGCAGGCCGATCTGCTGGTAATCCTCAACGATAACGAGATGTCGATATCGCCCAACGTAGGCGCGATGAACAATTATCTGACCCGCATGCTGTCAGGCCGCGTGTACTCCACCATGCGCGAGGGCGGCAAGCGCCTGCTCAAGCAGATGCCGCCGATGTGGGAGTTCGCGCGCCGCGCGGAAGAGCACGTGAAGGGCATGATCGTACCCGGCACCTTATTTGAAGAGATGGGGCTCAGGTATTTCGGGCCGGTCGATGGGCACGACCTGCCAGGTCTACTTCGCACGCTGGAAAGCCTCATGGACAACAAAGGTCCGCAGTTGCTGCATATCGTCACGCGCAAGGGCAAAGGTTACGCGGCGGCCGAAGCGGATCCGGTCAAGTATCACGCGGTGACGAAGTTCGATCCCAAGGTCGGCATGGTGGCGTCCAAGGGCGTATCAAAGCCCACGTACACGCAGGTGTTCGGTGACTGGCTGTGCGACATGGCCGCCGAGGATCCACGACTGATGGCAATTACACCCGCGATGCGCGAGGGGTCGGGACTGGTGCGGTTCTCGCAGGAGTACCCGAAACGTTATTTCGATGTCGGCATTGCCGAACAGCACGCTGTGACAGTGGCTGCCGGCATGGCTTGCGAGGGCCGCAAACCGGTAGTAGCGATTTATTCTACTTTTTTACAACGCGCCTACGACCAGCTGATTCACGATGTAGCGATTCAGAATCTGCCGGTGCTGTTCGCCATCGATCGCGCCGGCGTGGTCGGGCCCGACGGCCCAACACATTCCGGCAGCTTCGATCTCAGTTATTTACGCTGTATCCCGAACATGACCATCATGGCGCCGGCGGACGAAAACGAATGCCGCCAGATGTTATATACCGGCTATCAGCTAGACACGCCTGCCGCGGTCCGATACCCGCGCGGCACCGGTCCGGGCGCGGTTATCGAAGCGGATATGCGGCGGCTGGCGATCGGCAAGGCGGAGAAATTACGCCAGGGGCGCAAAATTGCGATCCTGGCTTTCGGCAGTGCGGTCAGCGATGCCTGGCAGGCCGGCGAAGCGTTGAACGCGAGCGTGGTGAACATGCGCTTCGTCAAACCGCTGGATGAAGCGATGGTCACGCAGCTTGCGCGGGAACACGATGTGCTGGTCACAGTCGAAGACAACGTAATCGCAGGCGGCGCTGGCAGCGCGGTCAACGAATGTCTTGCGCGGCTGGATAAACAGGTGACCGTGCTAAACCTGGGGTTGCCGGATCGCTTTCTGGAGCACGGCAGCCGTGAACAACTGCTCGCCGAGGCCGGTATCGACGCACCCGGCATAGTCGCTTCCATCGAGTCATCGCTAGGCTCCAAACGGCCCAGGGCCGCGGCCAGGTCGGTATCCAAAGTATCGACTTCGTAACCCTCATCTGATCGGTCAGTTCCGCTTCCGCGGTGCCTTGGGCATGTACAGACAGACGGTTGCTCAACGCCAGCGCTCCTTCCGACCGTCGTCCTCCTTAACGTCGTCCTCCTTAACATGAGGCTTTTCTATTCTAGGACTTGATATTCGATTATGAGCACCGCCGCCTCCGCCCCCACGGCCTTCAGATCCATCGAGGACACACAAAATGCACCGGACGCCCGGCAATCGCCCATCAACAAGGTCGGCGTCAAGGGTCTGATGCATCCGATGCGTATCGCGGGCCGCGAGGGTGCGCAACATACGATCGCGCGCTTCAACATGTACGTGAATCTGCGGCACAACGTCAAGGGCGCCCACATGTCACGGTTTGTGGGGTTATTGATGCGCCTCCAGAATCAGGCTGACCGGGAGCCGATTGACCTGGCTTCATTCGGATCGATGCTGTCGGAAATGACCCGTCGCCTGGAAGCGGACACGGGACATATCGAGATGTCGTTCCCTTTCTTCGTCGGCAAATCCGCACCGGTCTCCGGGGCGCGCAGTGTCATGAATTACGAGGTCACATTCCTGGGCGGACTAACCGATGACACGGCCAGCGTGCGCGCAAGAGTCGTTGTGCCGGTCACCAGTCTGTGCCCGTGCTCAAAGAACATCGCCGCTTACGGGGCGCACAACCAGCGTTCACACGTGACATTGACGGTGCGCGCCGAGCGTCCGATCTTTATTGAGGACTTGATCGAACGGGTCGAGGCGCAGGCCTCCAGCGAGCTATACGGGCTGCTAAAACGCGCCGACGAAAAATACGTGACCGAGCGCGCCTACGAAAATCCCAAATTTGTCGAGGATGTGGTGCGTGACATAGCGCTTGATCTCAACGATGATCCTCGCATACTCGCTTACCGGATCGAAGCGGAGAACTTCGAGTCCATTCATAATCATTCCGCGTACGCCATGATCGAAAAGGGCGAGCTCGATTTAGAGTGAGCTTAAGAGATCGGCATTTGCGAGCACGAGGGGCCGCTAAACCCTCACGCTCCGTCCGGCAGCATGCTTACCGCGGCGCTGGCGTCATAACCGCCCTGCATGGATGTGATCAGACGTTCGAGGATTTCTTCCGCCGCTCCCGGCGGTAACGCTTCACGCGCGGCGGTGTGCGCGGTTATCAAGGTCTGCCCCGGCTGATCGAGCAGGTGCACCTGGTACCGCTGGTTTCCATCCAGCCGCGCCTCGACCCCACTGTCGTCCGGCAATCCGGTCAACACGCCGGCCGTCCTGGCCGCCGCGGGCCGGTACCGAATGTAATACGCGCCGTTGACCATATCCTCGTCCTCAACGGGCAAACCGGCCCGGTCCAGCGCCAGCCCCGTCTTCTGCCAGACACTGCGGAACTGATCTTCGACCACGAGCACGGGAATGCCGGCCACCTTATCCAGGTGCATCGCGGTCGCATCGCCTCTCGCCATGGCGAGCTGACGCTCAGCCTGCTGCCGCGGCTCGCCCAAATAAACCATTAGCCGGGTCAGATACTCAGCTTCCAGGCCCAGATCGGAGGGGCGCGGCTCCCAATCGTCCGGCGAGCCCGCCTGTTCCGCGCCCTGATGCGTCAGATAAACATTGGTGACACCAGCACCCTGGCGCTCCAGGCGCAGCCGATACTTGTCGCGCAGAGCGACGCCAGGTAAATCATTGTCGTCAGGCTCAATCCAGCCGGTCTCCATAATCCCAAGCCGCGGCTCATGGCGCACGATTTCGATGCCGCTTTCGCGCCAGAATTCGCGCAGCCTGGGCCACAGAATCCCAGGGTCGGCCTGGATCTCAAGCCAGCGCGCACCGCCATCCTGTCGTACGCGCATCTCACCAAATTCGGTCAACACGCCGGCGACCGCGGTGCCATTAGACTCAGCGGGTCCGTCGTCGCCCAGGAGCTGCTCCTGCTGACGCGCAAGTGCTATGGCGCTGACGGTGTCGCCCTCCGGCGCCGGAATGGTCATGCGGCTGTCGGTCGGCGGCTCGCTCAGATCCGGCGGGACTTCCAGCGGCGGCGTCTCGCCGCTTTGTTCGTAGGCTGGCCGGTCATCGCCGCCGAAGACGCCGCAACTGCCAAGCAGGATCGACAGCGAAACCGTGGCAATGATGCGCGCGCACTCGCCAGTTACCGTAACCTGCGGCGTCAAGGACGCAACCCTGCGAGATCTAGCGACGGGTGCGGGGCTGAGTGCGCTCATGCTGCCCATACTCCGGCCAGCGTCATCGACTCGCGCAACTGAGCGTGCAAGTGCTCTGAAAACGGAGTCAGCGGCAATCGTATGCCCGCGGGGATCAGCCCCATCTCGTGCAGCGCCCACTTGACCGGAATCGGATTCGACTCCAGAAACAGATCCCGATGTAGACCGGCGATGCTCGTGTCGATCGCGGCGGCCTTGTCGCGATCTCCTGCCAGCGCCGCGGCGCACATGTCGTGCATGGCCTTCGGCGCCACGTTGGCGGTGACCGAGATCACGCCCCGCCCCCCGCTCAAAATTATTTCCATAGCGTTCGCGTCCTCCCCGCTGTAAACCGCCAGCCCGTCTTCGCAGCGCGCCATGACTTCGCGTGCGCGATCGACGGTTGAGGCTTCCTTGTGACCCACGATGTTGTCGATTTCGGCCAGCCGCCCGATCGTCTCGGGCAGCATGTCGCAGGCCGTGCGACCCGGCACGTTGTACAGAATCTGCGGGATAGGAACGGCTTCGGCCACGGCTTTGTAATGCTGGAACAACCCTTCCTGCGTGGGTTTGTTGTAGTAAGGCGTGACCAGCAGCGCGCCGTCGGCGCCAGCATCAAGCGCGAACTGCGTAAGTTCGATCGCCTCACGGGTGGAATTCGCGCCGGTGCCCGCGATCACCGGCACCTGCCGGGCCACCCGTTTGATGACATAGAGGATGACTTCGCAGTGCTCCTCGGTATTGAGCGTCGCCGACTCGCCGGTGGTGCCGACGGCTATGATCGCGTCGGTGGCATTGTCCAGATGAAACTCGATCAGCGCGCCCAGCGCATCCCAAGCCAGCCGGCCATCCGATTGCATCGGCGTGACTAGAGCCACCATACTTCCTTCAAACATTCGTTTCTCCGCCGCAAACTGGCTTCATGGTACTGGCGCCACCGGGGCTTGACAAGGTAAGCGCCTGGCTTAAGGTTGCGCCGCGCGCGTTAACTGGTACTCTATCTTTTACAATTCTCGACCGTCCTGCCATGACCAACTATCTCGTTACATCGGCGATCGGCGAAGATCGCGCCGGCACTATCGACCGGCTGGCTCGCGCCATTCAGGAACACAACTGCAGCATCGAAGACAGCCGCATGGCGGTGCTGGGCGGCAGCTTCGCGCAGATTCTGCTAGTCGCCGGCAAGTGGAACAACCTGGCCAAGCTGGAATCGACGCTCGCCAATCTTCAGGATCAGTTACACCTGACGATCACCACGCGGCATACCGAGCTGCGTCAGCCGCCGGCGCGGGTGCTGTCGTATACCGTCGACGTGGTGTCGTTGAACCAGCCCGGTATCGTCGGCAAGCTGTCGTCGTTTTTCTCGACGCGCGGCATCAACATTCACGACATGGCCACCAGCGCCTATCGCGCCGCGCACACCGCCAGCCACATGTTTTCCGTACGCATGACCGTGGACGTGCCGTCGCACGTGCAGATCGCGCAGCTGCGCGAAGACTTTCTGGATCTTTGCGACGAGGAAAATCTGGATGGGGTGCTGGAACCACTGAAACTGTAACCGCCGAAGCTTGTAGAACGGTCTTGTCAACTCCGACAAAGATTTGCGCGCGGTTAGCGCCCGCGAGATCCAAATAAAAAAAACTATGGCCGAAGCTCTCGCCAGTCGCAAGCACGCGGTCAGCCGCCTGTTTGTGCTCGACACTAACGTGCTGATGCACGATCCCGCCGCGCTGTTCCGCTTCAAGGAGCACGACATCTTCCTGCCCATGGTGGTGCTCGAAGAGCTGGATCGCGCCAAGAAAGGCCTGTCGGAGGTCGCGCGCAATGTCCGACAGGTGAGCCGCTTTCTGGATGAACTCATCACCGGCAAGCGCGATGGCGAAATCGCGCTGGGCCTTGAACTTCCCATCCCCAAGACTGGCAAACACGGCAAGCCGGCCGCGATCAGCGGCAAGCTGTTTTTCCAGACACGGATTCTGCCCGTCGCCCTGCCCGACAGCCTGCCCGGCAACACGTCGGACAATACCATTCTGGGCACCGCGCTGGCCTTGCAGCTCGAGCTCCCGGCGAATTCCGTGACCCTGGTATCCAAGGATATCAATCTGCGCATCAAGGCCGCGATCGTCGGCATTCACGCCGAGGATTACTTCAGCGACCAGGTGCTGGAAGACGTCAATCTGCTGTACAGCGGCGTGGCGGAACTGCCCGCGGATTTCTGGGAAACACATGGCAAGGAGTTGCACGCCTGGCGCGAGGAGGGCCGCACCTTTTACAAGCTCACCGGGCCGCTGGTCGAACACTGGCACCCCAACGAATGTCTGGCGCTGCCGGACACCACTCCGTTGCCGGCGATCGTCCGTTCCCTGGAGAGCGATCATGCGGTGGTGGAGCTGGCGCACGATTACACCCAGCCGCGGCATACAGTTTGGGGCGTCAACGCACTCAATCGCGAACAGAATTTTGCGCTCAATCTATTGATGGACCCAGACGTGGATTTCGTGAGTCTGGTGGGTGTGGCGGGCAGCGGCAAAACCCTGCTGGCGCTCGCCGCGGGGCTCTCGCAAACCCTGGACGAACAGCGCTACCGCGAGATCATCATGACTCGGGCGACGGTACCGCTGGGCGAGGACATTGGCTTTCTGCCAGGCACCGAGGAAGAAAAGATGACGCCGTGGATGGGCGCCCTGATGGACAACCTGGAGGTGCTGACCCGTTCAGAGGAAGGCGGCGACTGGGGCCGCGCTGCCACGGCAGACCTGCTGCGCAATCGGATCAAATTGCGCTCGCTCAACTTCATGCGCGGGCGCACTTTTCTAAGCCGCTATCTGATCATCGACGAAGCTCAGAACCTCACGTCCAAGCAGATGAAGACGCTGATTACGCGCGCGGGTCCGGGCAGCAAGGTGATCTGTCTGGGCAATGTCGCGCAGATCGACACGCCGTATCTCACCGAGACGACGTCGGGCCTCACGTATGTGGTGGATCGCTTCAAGGACTGGCCGTACAGCGGGCACATTACCCTACTGCGCGGCGAGCGCTACCGGCTGGCTGATTTCGCCTCCGAGGCGCTTTAGCGCGACGCTCAGGCGATCTCGGGTCATCAAAAAATCTACTAACCATTGTTCGCCGCGTACTGTTGCGCGAAGACCAGCAACTCGGCCACGGTGCGTGCCTGAGTCTGCTGACAAACAAATGAAAAACTACGCGTGAGCGGTGGATCTAGTTCCACGCAGATCAGCGAACCCAGCTCTCTTTCGCGCGCCACACACATGCGCGGCACGATCGCCACCCCCATGCCTGCTTCTACCGCGCCCTTGATAGCCTCGACACTGCCAAGCTCCAGACTCCAGTCCAGTCCGTGCGCGTCCATCCCGGAAGAGGCAACGTATTCCGAAATGATCGTCCGCGCCCGCGACCCCGCCTCCCGACCGATTAGCGGATACCGCGCGAGCACCTGCGCGCCGACACGCTCGTGGCCCGCCAGCGGGTGTGCGGGCTGGACTATGATCACCATCTGATCCACGTGGCAGCGCTGGATCTTCAGCACGTCGTGCGCGATCACGCCATCCACGACGCCCACGTCGATGGCGCTGCTCTTGACCATGTGCACGATCTCGTCGGCGGCGACGATCTTCAGCCGCAGGTTCACATCCGGCCGCTCGCGCTTGAAATCGCGCAGCAAGGTGGGCAACAGCGATTCGGCCACCGAGTCGCTTGTGCCCAGGGTTACCGCGCCGTTTATATTGCGGTTGAGTTCCTTCAGCGAGATTTCCATCTCCGCGTAAAGTCCCAGAATTCGCTCGGCGTACTCGTATACCCGGCGCCCGGGCTCGGTCAGGGTCACGCGGTTGTGGGCGCGATCGAACAGACGCACATCGAAATGACTTTCGATCTGGCGGACCTGAAACGTCACCGCCGGTTGCGTCATGTGCAGCGCCTCCGCCGCGCGCGTAAAGCTCAACAGTCGGGCGACCGTGTAAAAAACGCGCAGCCTGCGATCGGCCATGGTCAGCCGGTTTGATTTGAATCAGACATTGACAAAAAGTATAGCAAGCTCGGCCGGCTTCCACGCCAGATGGCGACAGCTCAATCACCGGATTTTTCGTCGATAGTGTTAATCGCGCACGGTCATGCTGGTAAACTTCCTTACAACGCCATCCACAGAAGGACTCGTTTTAATGATCAGCTACAAACCTAAGCACGCCGACGAACTGCGGCGCACCGCGGCCGCGATGGTCGCCAGAGGTAAAGGAATTCTCGCCATCGACGAGAGCCACGGTTCCTGTGAGAAGCGTTTCAAGAGCGTAGGCGTCGAGTCCACCGAAGAAATCCGTCGCCAGTACCGGCAGATGCTGCTGACCACGCCGAAACTGGAGGAATTCGTCAGCGGCCCCATCCTGTTCGACGAGACCATCCGCCAAAAGACTGACGACGGCACCCCGTTGATCAAGGTGATCCAGGACAAGGGCCAGATCCCGGGCATCAAGGTCGACACTGGCGCGCATCCGCTGGCCGGTTCGCCCAGCGAGAAGGTCACGGAAGGGCTGGATGGTCTGCGTGAGCGCATTGCGGAGTACTACGCAATGGGCGCGCGCTTCGCGAAATGGCGCGCGGTAATCACCATCGGCGACGGCGCGCCTTCGCGCCAGTGCTATGAGGCCAACGCGCACGGCATGGCGCGCTACGCGGCGCTGTGTCAGGAAGGCGGCCTGGTGCCTATCGTCGAACCCGAAGTGCTGATCGACGGCGATCATGATATAGACCGCTGCGAAGCCGTGACCGAGGAGATCCACCGCGCGCTGTTCGCCGAACTATATCGGCATAACGTGATGCTGGGCGGCGCGGTGCTCAAGACCAGCATGGTCATCTCCGGCCTGGACAATAATCACCGGGCCGGCGTCGAAGAAGTCGCCGAGCGCACCGTGCAGACTTTGCTGCGCACGGTACCCGCAGCACTTGGCGGCGTGGTGTTTCTGTCCGGCGGGCAGGCACCCGAGGAGTCCACCGCGCACTTGAATGCGATGATCGGCAAATACCGCGGCAAGCTACCGTGGCCGCTGACTTTCTCATACGCCCGCGCGATCCAGGCGCCGGCTCTGAGCGCCTGGCAAGGCAAACCCGAAAATGTGAAAAAGGCGCAGGAACTGGTCTACAGGCGTGCCCGCTTCAACGGCCTGGCGGCACTGGGCGAATACAGCGCGGACATGGAGCGGCAAGCGGCTTAAGTCTCGATCTGCGCGCGGCACGGCACCCGCGCCCTGTCGTGCATGGCTGAGTATTCACCGGCCATCGGGCGCGCAAATATAAAGGTGGTATGATCCGCCGGCATTACGAATATGGGGGACGGGATGATCAGACAATTCGCGGCTGCCGCGATGCTGTTGCTGCTTAATGCTGCCAGTGCACAGGCCGAAGTATATAAATGGACGGACGAGGATGGCAAGGTGCACTACGCTCAGACGCCGCCCGTCGGCGCCGATACGACTACGATAGAGCTGGCGCCGACGCCAGCCTCCGCCGGCCAACCCGATGAGCGATTAAAAAAGCAACTTGAAGATTTCGAGCAACACCGCCGGGCGCGCAACATGTCCAGGCTAACTCAGGCCGAAACGAAGAATACAAACAAGATCAGGGCGGAGAACTGCACGTGGGCGCGAGAAAATCTTGCGGCCCTGGAAAGCCACGGACAGGTATCGTTAAAAGAAGGCGACACCTACCGCAAACTGTCCGCAGAAGAACGACAGGCGAAAATCTCCGAGGCGCAAGGGCAGATCAAGGAATTTTGCGGACAAATTGCGGGGGCAAAGTAACACTACACCTGTCGTTGCGTATCACAGCCGGCCACCGGACACGCATTTCGCACAACCGATCATGCTTGCATCCCAATTCCATCTCGCAACCCTCAAGGAAACGCCGGCCGATGCGGAAGTCGTCAGCCATCGTTTGATGCTGCGCGCCGGGTTAATCCG
The DNA here is from genome assembly GCA_013696315.1 of Gammaproteobacteria bacterium. Classification (NCBI taxonomy): domain Bacteria; kingdom Pseudomonadati; phylum Pseudomonadota; class Gammaproteobacteria; species Gammaproteobacteria bacterium. The sequence goes on from JACCYU010000226.1 coordinate 24,208, forward strand.
CAGGCTTGCCGCCGGCTTGTACACGTGGATGCCGCTGGGCGTACGCGTGCTGCGCAAGGTGGAAGCCGTGGTGCGCGATGAAATGAACCGCGCTGGCGCCTTGGAATTGCTGATGCCCGCTGTACAGCCTGCCGAGTTGTGGCAGGAGTCCGCGCGCTGGGAGCAATACGGCCCGGAACTCCTGCGTTTTCAGGATCGTCACCAGCGCGACTTCTGCTTCGGGCCGACACACGAAGAGGTCATCACCGACATCGCGCGCAACGACTTGCGCAGTTACAAGCAACTGCCGGTCAATTATTATCAGATTCAAACCAAGTTCCGCGACGAAATCCGCCCGCGCTTCGGCGTGATGCGGGCGCGCGAGTTCTTGATGAAGGACGCCTATTCGTTTCATCTGGACCGTGACTCGCTGGAACAGACCTACGCCGCGATGTATGAGGCTTACACGCGCATCTTCACGCGGCTGGGGCTTAAGTTTCGTGCGGTGCTGGCCGATACGGGCGCGATTGGCGGCAGCCGTTCGCATGAATTTCACGTGCTGGCCGCCTCCGGCGAAGACGCCATCGCATTCTCGGATGCGAGCGATTACGCCGCCAATCTGGAGCTGGCCGAGGCGGTCGCACCTGCCGCGGCGCGACCGCCGCCCGGCATTGAAATGCGCATAGTCGATACGCCGGACACGCATACCATCGATGATTTAAGCCGGCTGCTGAAAATCGAGCCGCGCCGTTGCCTAAAGACGCTCATGGTGAAAGGCGGCGACGGCGCGGTTATAGCGCTGATTCTGCGCGGCGATCATGCGCTCAACGCCATAAAGGCCGAGAAGATCCAAGGCGTTGCCCGGCCGCTAACCTTCGCCGACGAGACGGAGATCATCGAGGCCGCCGGATGCCGGCCCGGATCGCTGGGGCCTGGCGGACTCTCGATCCGCGTTATCACCGATCATGCGGCCGCGCAGCTTGCCGATTTCGTGTGCGGCGCGAACACAGACGGCAAACACCTGACCGGCGTCAACTGGGGCCGCGACCTGCCCGAGCCGGAGCGCGCCGACCTGCGCAACGTCGTAAACGGTGATCCCAGCCCCGACGGCCACGGCACGCTTTCGATCGCGCGCGGCATCGAGGTAGGTCACATTTTCCAGCTCGGTGACAAGTACAGCCGCGCCATGAACGCCACTGTGCTGGACGAGCAGGGCCACGCGCGTTACATGATAATGGGTTGCTACGGCATCGGCGTCACGCGCGTGGTGGCCGCCGCAATCGAGCAGCATCACGACGAGCGCGGGATCATGTGGCCGGCGCCGATCGCGCCGTTCCAGATTGCGTTAATCCCTATTAACATGCACAAGTCTGAACGCCTGGCAGCGGCCGCGCGTGAGTTGTACGATGAATTGCGGGCGACCGGTTTCGACGTCTTGCTCGAGGACCGCAACTTGAGGCCCGGTGTGATGTTCGCAGAGCAGGAACTGATCGGCATTCCGCATCGCGTGGTGCTGAGCGAACGCGGTTTAGCCGCCGGTCACGCGGAATACAAGGGTCGCGGCGACGACAAGTCAACCGACATCGCATTAACCGATGTTTTCCGCCATCTCCGCAGCATCATGGCGTCGCTTGCGCCATGAACCCATCAGCACGTTCAGGAACTCAAGTTTCGAGGTATCGACATTGTTAAACTGGTTTATAAAACCCGCAGCTGCATACGTAGCGATTTCGTTTATCCTGGCTGGCTGCCAGTTCGTGCCACTGACGCCGGGCGGCGAAAAAGCGAGGGTGCTGAGCGCGGCTGAAGTGCAGCAATGCACGAAACTGGGCGATACCACCGCCTCAGTCAAGGGTGACATCCTCGGCCTCAAACGACAGGAAAGCGTGGTCTCCGCGGAGCTGGAACGGCTGGCGCGCAACAACGCGGCCGCCATGGGCGGTGACACGGTAGTGCCCGCCTCCGACATCATTCAAGGTACGCAGTTATACAATATCTACAAATGCGTGCCCGGTTGACGCATGCTCAGGCGCGAAATTGCAATGACCGTTTCGCTGTCACGAGGACGAATCAGAACCGCTGGAGTCATGACCGACCATAACGCATGCGCGAGGTGAGTGTAATGTCTGATAAAAGCCCCTATACGATTCATGCCCTGGAACTGGGGCCGATGGAAAATTTCGTCTATCTCGTCGAAGATCGCGCGACACAAACCGCAGCGGTGGTCGATCCAGCCTGGGACGTGGGCGCGATCACGACACTTAGCGAGAATCGCGGCCTGCGTATCACCGACGTGCTGCTGACCCACAGCCATCACGACCATGTCAACGGCGTGGAAGCCGTGCTCGACCACTGCGATGCGCGACTGCACTTGCTTAAAACCGAAGCGGAGTTCTGGCGTCACGACCTGGCGCAGCCGACCTTGCACCACGGCGGCGATCGCTTTGCGCTGGGGGAAACGGAACTACAGATTCTGCACACCCCCGGCCACACACCGGGATCCGCGTGCTTTCACATGGGCAACGATCTGATTGCAGGCGATACGCTGTTCGTATTCGGCTGCGGACGCTGCGACCTGAAAGGTGGCGACCCGGAACAAATGTTCACAACCTTGAAGCAACTTAAGGAGGAATTGCCGCCACAGACCGTGATTCGTCCGGGGCATAACTACGCCACGCGGAACACGGCCACTATGCGAGAACAGGCCGAGGGAAATCCGTTTATGCAGTTCGATAATGCGCAGGACTTTGTCCGCTACCGGATGCATGAACACGATCGTACGCGCAGCACGCCGTACGATCCCATACAGCGTCGCTAATCACGCCGGCAGGACGCGGGCCGTATAGACGGGCCAAAAAACAAAGTAAACTTTGGCCGCGTTGCTTGCGCCGACGGCCGCGGAATTTACTCCATTACCGGAACAACCGCTTCAGCCATCCGAGAATTCCGCCGCCTGACGATGATGAACCCGATTCGCCAGACGATGCCGCGCCTTTGGAAGACGACGCGGTATGCGTGGATCGGGTGCCGGTTCCTCCCGTCATCTTCGCCTGCGAATCGTGATGTCGTTTGAGCACAGAATCTTCCGGGGTCTTGTCTGATTTCATTTCCGCGCCTCCTCGGCACTATAGTAAATCGTTTGCAACCACACCGACCTTACGCCGATTACCCATAATGATAAAGGGATACCCGCGGGCGTCGTCAAGTGTCGTTTGCGTCTTTTTCCGCACGGGCCCCGCGATTACCGGGCTGGATCAGAACATGTCGATCTGATCGCCGCCGCGCGCCGGGGCCTTAAATAGGGTCGTATCCAGCGAGCGGCGATGGCGATCGAAGCCCAGCCTCCGGCAGGCCAGCGCAAAGCGTCTTGCGATGAGGTCGGCGAACGGACCGGTGCCGCACATACGGGTACCGAACGCGGAATCGTAATCCTTGCCACCGCGCAGGTTGCGGATGACGCTCATCACGTGGTCCGCCTTCAGCGGCGCATGATGATGTAACCACTCACGAAACAGATCCTTCACCTCGAGCGGCAGCCGCAGCATCACGTAGCCCGCCGATTCTGCGCCGGCCTCGCGACTGCGCTTGAGAATCGTCTCGAGCTCAGGATCGGTAAGCACCGGAATTACCGGCGCGGTCATCACCCCGACCGGCACACCGGCCTCGCTCAAACGCCGCATCGCCTCCAGCCGCCGACTAGGCGCGGTAGTGCGCGGTTCCAGCCGGCGGCTCAGGCCCGAATCGAGCGTGGTAATCGAAAACAGCACCTGCGCCAGATTGCGCTCCGCCATCCGCGCAAGGATATCCAGATCTCGCTCCACCAGCGCAGATTTGGTCTCGATCGTCACGGGATGGTGAAACGCTTCCAGCACCCGCAGAATGCCGCGCGAGATCGCGAGATCGCGCTCGACCGGCTGATAGGCGTCGGTGTTGATGCCGAGCGCGATCGGCGAGCAGCGATGTCCGGGCCGACGAAGTTCCTGCTCAAGCAAGGTCGCCGCGTCGGGCTTGTAAAACAGCCGCGTTTCGAAATCCAGGCCCGGCGAAAGCCCGAGATACGCGTGCGATGGGCGCGCGAAGCAATAAACGCAGCCGTGCTCGCAGCCGCGGTATGGATTGATCGACAGCGAAAAGCCCACGTCCGGCGAATCATTGCGGGACAACACCGTCCGGGACTTGTCCTGCGTAAGCGTAGTGCGCACTTTTGGGGTATTGAGGATATCGTCTTCCCCCCTACCCCAGCCGTCGTCAATCACCCGGTGCGTTTGCGATTCGAAGCGGCCGTCCGGATTGCTTACCGCGCCGCGGCCCTTGCGGGGGCGCGCCGGCAAGTCGTCGTAAGCATTCATCGCCGCGGATGCGTGATTTCCGCCAGCGTCTTTTCCATTAGCGCCGGATCGACCGGCTTGACCCAGTGATGATCGAAACCGGCCGCGGCCGTGCGTCGCCGGTCCTCTTCCTGGCCGAAACCCGTCAAGGCGATCAGCACCACGGACTGCCCATCGGCCTGCGCGCGGAGCCGCTCTGCCGTGTCGAAACCGTCGAGCTTTGGCATCCGCAGGTCCAGCAACACTACCTCGGGCCGGAAGTCCGAGGCCTGCGCCAGCGCGTCTTCGCCGTCGAAGGCGCAGCGCGTCTCATAGCCCAGTACCGTCAAGATGGCGGTCAGGGCCGTGGCCGCGTCGCGGTTGTCGTCCACGACCAGAATGCGATGCCTGACAGCATCCGACGTTAAGGCGCCAGTAGTGGGGTCGGGCGCTTGGGGTTCAATGCCGGCGCAGAGCGGCAAGCGCACGGTGAACTCGCTGCCGGCGCCGGGCCCGGGGCTCCGCGCCTCCACAGTTCCGCCGTGCAGTTCCACCAGACGTTTGACCAATGTGAGACCGATACCCAGTCCGCTACGGGAATTCTGCGGCGCGCCGTCGGCTTGCGCGAACACGTCGAAAATCCTGCTCAGCCGGGCCGTGGGGATGCCGATGCCGGTGTCTTTAACCGTCAGCACCACCGAATTCTGTTGGCGGCTCGCATCCAGCCAGATTTGCCCGCCGTGGTCCGTATACTTGGCCGCGTTGTTGAGCAGATTCGAGAAGACTTGCGTCAGGCGGGTGGGATCGGCGTATAGAAACACCGGCTGCTCTGGCAGGGTCACGGTAATATTGTGCCCGGCGTCGCGCAACGATGGGTGCACGGTTTCCAGCGCACTCTGCATCACGGTCACCAGTTCCACCCAGCTTTTTTGCAGTTGTATGCGGTCGCGCGTGATACGTGAGACGTCCAACAGATCGTCGACCATGCGCACCATGTGATTCACCTGCCGCGACATGGTCGCCCGCGCCTCTTCCATCATCTCCGCGTTGTCCGGGGCGATCCGCATCAGCTCAAGACTGGTACTCAGCGGCGCGAGCGGATTTCTCAACTCGTGCGCGAGCGTCGCCAGAAACTCGTCCTTGCGCCGCGCACCTTCGCGCTGTTCGGTCACGTCGATGTTCGTGCCAAACCACAGAACTATTTGTCCCTGGTCGTCGTGGACCGGCAGCATACGGCTTAAGTGCCAGCGCATCTCGCCATCGTGACGACGCAGCGGAAAAGTGTCTTCCCACGGCTCGCCGGACGCGAAACAGCGCTGGATGTTGAACACCACTCTGGGCAGCTCGGCGGGATCATGCACGCGTTGCCAGCCCCAGCCCCGCACCTGTTCCAGGGTGGTGCCGGTGTAGTCGTACCAGCGCTGGTTGTACCAGAAAATATCGCCGTCGGGCCGCGCCATCCAGACCAGTTGCGGAATCGAATTCGCAAGGGCGCGAAACTGCGCCTCGCTTTGCCGCAACATGTCCGCTTGGCGCACCTGCGCGGTGATGTCCAGGGTGATGCCGTCGAAGCGCACGGGCGTGCCGTCACTGTCATAGCTGGGACGCCCGATAGCACGTATCCTGCGCTCCTGGCCGTCCAGCCCGAGTGTGCGATATTCGGTATCGTAATCGACGTGCTCGGCGATGGAACGCTCGATTGCGCGTTGGGTTTTCTCTCTATCTTCGGGGTGCAGCCGCTGGTAAAACACATCGATGGTCACGTCGCAATCGACGGGCAGGCCGAAATGCGCTTTTGCCTTGTCGTTCCAGACCAGCCCGGCAAATGGCAGATCGCAGTACCACAGGCCGATATCGCTGGAGTCCACCACCAGATCGAGGCGCTCTCGATAAAGGTGCAAATCCCGCTCGGCCCGTTGCTCGCCGCTGATGTCGCGAAAGACGATGACCGCGCCCGCCACCTCGCCACGTGAGAACCTGATCGGCGCGGCGCTGTCGTCAATCGCCTGCTCGGTACCGTCATTCGCGATCAGCAAGGTGTGAGCCGGCAGCTCCACGGGCGCGCCCGCACGCAAGGCCCGATCGGCCGGATTCTCAAGCGGCTTGCGCGCCTCACCCTTGACGAGCCTGAATACCGTCTCCAGAGGCTGGCCTGCGGCCTGCTTCTGACTCCAGCCAGTCAGACGTTCCGCCACCGGGTTCAGATAAGTGACACGGCTGTCGGTATCGGTCAGGATCACTCCGTCCGCTATACTGTTCAGCGTTGCGGACAGCAGGTTGTCTGAGCTGAAGTCGTTCATGGCCTCACACGCCGCCGGGCGACGCCTCCAATTGCCGGGTTGCGTCCGCCGGGCGCGGACCGCTTACCGATAACATCTTAAGCGCAGGCAGTCATCGGGGGAAGCTTTGCGCGCCCCCGCGCGGCCACCGGTGGAGCCTGCTCGTTCACGACACCGTTTTTCGCGCGCGGCAACTACTCTCAACATGCACTCTGACGGGTGTACACTGCAATTTACCGACCCTGCACGCGCGGTTACCACCGGCTAGTCGCGTACTCAACCGCAACAATCTGCCCGATCATGTCCCGACGCACAATGTATCTTATCGTCGCGCTGTCTTTGCTCAGCGCCTGCGCAATCGCACCGGAGGCGGGCAACGCGCTGCCGGTGGTTGATGGAAAAGGTATCCGCGATCTCGGCGGTGGTCCTTTTCTGCTGGATTTCCTGGCGATCAAGGCCGACACCGAGGATAGAGTCGTGCTGGAATTCGAAACCGGTGCGCCCGCGCGGCGACTGTCGCGCGTGGTACTGAAAATACCCGTCAAGAATCTCGATGAAGGCGGCGAGACCGGCGTTATCGATATTTATGCCTTTATCGGTGACGGCAAGGTGAACGCGGAGGATTTCGACGCCGGCAAGCGAGTCGCGCAGGTTGAGGCGCCGGCAAGCAGCGCCGTGCGCGTGGATGTGACCGACGCGTTTCTGGCGGCGATGGACAGGAACGAAAAATTCATCGGCTTGCGGCTTTCCACCGAGACGGATGATCGTTACTTTCTCGGCGCCATCGCCGACCTGCCGGACCCGACATTGTGCAAGCGCTACGGCGACTGATCCGCACATGATGCAAGCCTGGCTGCTGCTAGTCGCGGCGATCGTGCTCGAAGTCGCGGGCACCACGTCGATGAAGCTGTCGCAGGGCTTCGCTCGCACCGGGCCCTCGATAATGATCTTCGTTTTCTACGCGCTGTCGTTTGTGGCGCTGACTCTGGCGCTCAAACGCCTGGACTTGAGCATCGCCTACGCGATCTGGGCCGGCGTCGGCACGGTGCTGATTACGTTCATCGGGTTCACGTACTTCGCCGAGCAGGCGACCTTGTTCAAGGCCGCGTGCATTGCGCTGATCGTGCTCGGCGTGGTCGGGCTAAGCTATGCCGCCGATGGATGGCCGCGCGGTGCCGCGGCTTTCGCGGCTTTGAGCGTATTCACCATCAGCATCGCCACGGTCATGGGGCCGACCCCGCCCGGCACCGGCGTGATCGCGGACGCTTTCTCGCTCACCGCGTCAAAATCCACGTCGCCGACCAGCCGGTAACCTTTGGGCCGGCTGTCGTCGTCCACCCGATTGATGCCAACGTCAATCACCACCGCGCCCTCTTTAACCATTTCCGCCGTAACGAAATGCGGGCGGCCGATGGCGGCGATCACGATGTCCGCCCGGCGCGTGATGGTCGCAAGATCCTTGGTGCCGCTGTGGCAGACGGTTACCGTCGCATTGGCGCCTTTGGCTTTCTGCACCAGCATGTTCATCATCGGCTTGCCGACGATGTTGCTGCGGCCGATGATGGCCACGTGCCTGCCTTCGATCTCGAGGCCGCTGCGCACGATCAGTTCCGGAATGCCAGCCGGCGTACACGGCCGCAATGTATCGAGACCGATCACCAGACGCCCCACGTTGGCCGGGTGAAAGCCGTCCACGTCCTTGGCCGGATCAATGCGCTCGATAACCTTCTGCTCGTCGATGTGCCTAGGCAGCGGCATCTGCACGAGAATGCCGTGTATGGCGCGATCCGCGTTCAACTCGTCGATCAGCGCCAGCAGCGCGTCTTCCGGAATATCGGCCGGCGGCGTCTTCATCACCGACTTGATGCCGACCTCTTTGCAAACCTTGCGCTTGGTTCCCACGTAAGTTCTGGAGGCGGGATTGTCGCCCACCAGCACCGCGGCGAGACACGGCGTCAACCCCGCCTTTACGACTTCCGCCACCTGTTGTTTGACTTCGTCTCGGATCTCGGCCGCCACCGCGTTGCCGTCGATGCGTTGTGCTTTCATGTTCGTATCCTTATCTTAGAAATAGACGCCGACCAGAATAATTGCCGATAATGGACACTAGGCGAAAACGCGACTCTACACAAATCGAGCGTGGCGCGAAGCGACGTAGCAATCCAATCAGTAACTGATCTACAGTTGTTCCAGATTGGCTGCGCTCGCTATGACGATTACGGCGACCTGTTCAGAGCCTCCCTAAAACCCGGGTCTGCCAGGCATTCCACGCCCCATGGGCATGAGCGTTGTATGACTCGGGATGACTCGGTATATTATTGCGAGCGACTCGCGCGGCATCCGCGCTGGCGCTGTCCCGTTCGCTTACGCTTTCAACGGAGGTTCTGTGCCCGACTACGATACCCCGAAGCAACCTCAGAACCGTGATTCCCATACGGATACGCCGGTTTCGCAAGGCGCGCGCCAGACTGCGGACCGTGTCAGGCAGCAAGCGCGCGATGCGGCGCAGAAGGCGAAGACGCAGGCTGAGTCCATGCTAGGCGAGCAGCAGCAGGCCGCGGCGGATCAGTTGGAAGGCGTGGCGATGGCCTTACGAAAAACCGCGGAGCAACTAGATTCGCAGGATCAAGGCCCCGTGGCACGCTACGCGGAACGCGCCGCGGATAGCCTGGATAACCTCGGTGGTAAATTGCGCGACCGCGACATCGACAGTCTCGCCGCACAGGTACAGGACTTCGCACGCCAGCAACCGGGCGTGTTTCTGGGCGGTGCGGTGGCGGCGGGCTTTCTGGTCGCGCGTTTTCTGAAAAGTTCGGCGCGTGATGAATCATCATCCAGCGCGCCCGACGCATCGTACGGACAGTTCGATTCCGCGCCTGGCCACGCAGGCACACCTTCGTAGGAGATTCCGATGCAATCAGACAAGTCAGATAAAGGAGACCGTTCGATAGGCGGGCTCATCAGAGATCTCACTTATGAGTTGACGTCGCTGGTAAGCAAGGAAGCCGAACTCGCGAAGGCCGAAGCCTCCGAAAAGGTATCGCAAGTCGGTGCCGGTATCGCCGCGCTCGCGGTCGCTGTGGTCTTGCTGGTCGTGGGTCTGGAGGAATTGACGGACGCCGCGGCCGTGGGGGTCGGCTACTTGCTGCCGCAGGCCATGGTACCGTGGCTGGCGCCACTGATCGTGGGCGGCGTCATCGCCATTCTCGGATTGATCCTCTTGATGAAGGGCCGCAGCAATCTCCAGCCGCTAAACCTGGCGCCCAACCGCACCACGGAATCGCTTCGCAAAGACAAAGCCGTTGCGCAGGAGCAGTTTAGATGAGCAATAAATCACAACCGCGCGATACCCCCCGCGACCCAAAAAGGATCGAGGTCGAGCTCGACCGTACTCGCGGCGAATTGAGCCAAACGCTGGATGCGCTCCAGGAAAAACTGTCGCCCGGCCCGATGTTCGACGAGGCGCTGAATTATTTCCGCAACAGCGGCGGTGGCGAATTCGCCTCGAATTTCAAGCATTCGATAACGCAAAATCCCGTGCCCGTCACCCTGGTCGGCGTCGGCCTGGCATGGCTGGCGCTGGCTGGGAGGGGCGGCGGCTCGTCGTCCGACCCGTTCGATGCAAGTGGCTACGACGATCCGTATCATCCTCACGCGGAATATCCGCAAGACCGGCCCGTGGCCGAGGCCGAAGGTCTGGAAGGAGTATCCGGCGGCACCGCGTTCGGCGATGATGTCGCACCGGGTATGGAGCCGATCGGCACGGACCCTGATCAACCGGGCCGCATGCGGCGGATGGCCAGTGGCGGGCGCGAGCGCATGCGTGGCGTCACTCGCGGCGCGCGTCAGGGTATATCCGGTGCAGGTGCGATGGGGCGACGTCAGGCAGCGCGCGCGAAGAGCGGATTCGAGCACATGCTGCACGAGCAGCCGCTAGTGCTGGGTGCTATTGGCGTGGCACTGGGGGCGGCGCTGGCCGCCGGTTTGCCGGGAACCCGGCGCGAAGACGAATTGATGGGCGGGACGCGCGATCAATTCATGGACAAGGCTCAGGAAAAGGGTAAGGAACAGCTGGGCAAGGCCAAACAGGCCGCGAAATCGGCCGGCGATGCCGCGAAGAAGGAAGCAAGGAAGGAACTGGACGACACGCACCGGACGGCCGCTCCGAACGAGGGTTCGGCCACATAGCAGTGCGCAGATATGGCGTTGCCGGAACCGATGAGCTCGATACCTCTCAGTCAATTCTTTCGAATTGAGGGCGCAGGTACGAAGGCAGCAATCGCCAGACGTTGATAGCATCCCGCGGCGCCGTTTCACCGCAAGTCAATGACAATCTGTCAGATTTCGCCGCGACACGCCCCATGTCGTCTGCCGCAACCCGTCCACAGGCGGCAAAAAGATGAAAAGCTGTGTAAACTTCCCGGCCTTGTCGGCCGCGGCGGAGTTTTTGCATCATCCGCGCTGGCAGAGTTAATCCTCTCGGCCGTATTCAACGTGATTTATTCCCCGCCTAACCCTTAAGGATCGGACATCGACACGCAGTCCGCCACAGACCGGCAACCCGCGCTAGGCAGCGTCTTCTACGTTTCCGTAGCACTTTCCACGCTGTTTGTATTGTGGGGCGTAGTTTTCCCGCGCAACCTCGCCACCGTGGCGACGGCGGCGCTGGACTACGTGATGACCAGCTTTGGCTGGGTGTACATCATCTCGACTTTCGGCTTTCTGATATTTGTGCTGTATCTGGCCTGCGGCCGTTACGGCGGCATCCGGCTGGGCAAGGATAGCGACCGCCCCGAATTTAGCACGCTTTCGTGGCTGGCCATGATGTTCAGCGCGGGCATGGGCATCGGCCTCATGTTCTTCGGTGTTTACGAGCCCCTCGCACACTTCGACAACCCGCCCTTCGGCCTGGCGCAGCCCGGCACCGAGGAAGCCGCCCAGCTCGCCATCCAGTATTCGTATTTTCATTGGGGCCTGCACGCCTGGGGTATCTTCGCGGTAGTCGGTCTCGCACTCGCCTATTCCGTGTTCCGCAGGGGCAGAAGCGGCCTGATCAGCCCCATTTTCTACCCAATACTGGGCAAGCGCGTGGAAGGCCCCATCGGCAAGGCGATCGATAGCCTGGCTGTGTTCGCCACCTTGTTCGGCTCGGCCACCTCGCTGGGCCTGGGCACCTTGCAGATCAGCGGCGGCCTGACCTCAGTGTTCGCCACGCCGAACGCGCTGACGGTGCAGCTCGCGGTTATCGCGGCAATGACTTTCTGCTTTACGCTTTCAGCCGTCTCGGGCGTACATCGCGGCATCCAGTGGTTGAGCAACACCAATATGGTGCTCGCGACGTTGCTGTTGCTGTTCCTGCTGTTCTGCGGCCCGACCGTGTTTCTGCTCAACTTCTTCACGAACTCGATCGGCAATTATATCGGCCAGTTCTTCCAGATGAGTTTCAGGTCGGCGGTGTTCGGCGACGCGGCCTGGATGCAGGACTGGACGATCTTCTACTGGGCATGGTGGATCTCGTGGGCGCCATTCGTCGGCACTTTCATTGCCCGTATCTCGCGCGGCCGCACCATCCGCGAGTTCGTGTTGGGTGTGCTGTTCGTGCCCAGCCTGGTCAGCTTCCTGTGGTTTTCCGTGTTCGGCGGCGCGGCCATCGATCTCAACCTGGCCGGAGTAACGGATATCTCAGCCGCGACCAGCCAGTCTGCGGTATTGTTCGACACGTTGAACGCTTATCCATTAGGCACCATCACGTCGCTGCTGGCGGTCGTGCTGATCGCCCTGTTTTTCATCAGCGGCGCCGATGCCGGCTCGGTAGTGCTGGGCATGCTCACTTCGGGCGGGACGCTGAAACCAACGATGAAGGTTGTCGTAATCTGGGGCACACTGACGGGCCTTTGCGCGGCCGTGTTGCTGCTGGCGGGCGGACTCAACGCCCTGCAGACCGCTGCCATCCTGTCCGCCGTGCCGTTCGCGTTCGTCATGATGGGATTGTGCTACGCGCTCATCAAGGATCTCCGTAGCGATCGGCGCGCCAGCCTGCAAGCCGTGGCGGTCTCCGATACTCACGTTGACGCTGCCGGCGACCGCCGCGCAAGCTCACGCTCGCGGTCGTAACACCGCGATCTTCTGTCCGAACCTGAGCATCTCATCCGCGATGCACCATTGCCTGATTGTCAAACTGGGATCGGCGCCGCCGCACCTGCGGGCGCGGCGCGGCGATTTCGAGCATTACTTCTCTAAACGGTTGGGAATCGATCTCGATAAGTGTCTGATAGTCAATCCCGAGGCCGGCGACATGCTGCCGGACGCGCGACATTTCCTCGGTGTCGTGATCACCGGATCGGACGCGATGCTGACCGACAACCCGGACTGGAGTCTGCGCACGCAGGCCTGGCTGGAGCGAATATTGCCGAACGAAAAGATCCCGGTGCTGGGCGTGTGCTACGGGCATCAACTGCTGGCGCAGACCCTGGGCGGCAAAATTGGATGGTCGGAAAATGGCGAGGAACTGGGCACCATTTCGGTCACGCTAACGGCCAACGGTGAGCGCGACCCATTGCTTGGCGCGGTTGGGAGGCAATTCGTGGTGCAGGCGGCGCATAGTCAGGCCGTGCTGGAACTGCCGCCCGGCGCGCGGCTGCTGGCGCGCAACGCGCACGAGCCCATTCAGTCGTTCGCGTGGGGAACGAATGCCTGGGGCGTGCAATTTCATCCGGAATTCGACGCGGATATCAGCCGCACTTACATCGAAGACGACCGCGAGGCGCTGGAACACGAGGGCCGCGAGCTGGATGCGATGCTGCGCGCGACGCGCGACACGGATCATGGCGCAGTGCTGCTGCGCCGCTTCGCGGAGCGGTTACACCGCTAGCACCGGGGCAACCTCGAGCGCCATACGCCCGCCGCTGCCTGAGAACCGAAGCGGCGTCGTGCAATCAAGCGCGCCGGCAGACGCCTGCCTTACACGGGATCACGCGTTGCCGCCCCGCCCCCATATTCTCAACGGCAGCTTCGCAGCAAGGTGCTTTCGATGAGCGCATCGCGCCACGTTTGTGCCATCTGGCGATAACCCGCCGGGTTCGGATAAAGCACGCCATGAGAGTCCATCATGTCGATTAGCGCGTGATCAATCACCATAACCTTGTGGGGCCCACGCGCGGTGGTCTCACGCCCCGCCGCCATCGCCGCCAGTCCGTCGCTGAACTGTTTCCAGCCCGGTAAAGTCGCGAGGCTGCCGACCGGCGCGGTCACCACAACGGAAACGTGATTGCCGCCAGCACTGGCTTCCCAGCGAGCGATCTCGTCGAGAACTGCGAACACGCCCGCGACGCCATCGGCGATATGGCCACGCTCGATCTGTAGCAGAACCACGTCCGCCGGATGCGTGGTCAACCATCCGTAGATACCGTCCGTACCGTCTCCGCGCCTGCCATAGGCGAGCTCGGTCAACGTCCAGCCGGGGTGGGCCTCGTGATCCGCGTCGATATCAGTCAGCCCGATGCCCGCGGACCGGGACCCGACGAAGTCGACGCGGTAGTCGTCCGCCGCCAGCACCGCTTTCAGCGCTTGCCGGTACCCGACTCGGGGCGCAACCGATGGCAATTGCCGCGCAGCGTCAATCACGCCGGCGGTGGTCGCACCGCCCAGCGCCATTAGCCTTGACTCGAACATTAACCTTGCGCTCCAGCGCGCCGTCTGCCCGGCGCCGACGACTTCATACGTAAAGCGGTCACTAACGACGTGGGTGGCGGGATGCGGCATGTAGGCAAATTGCCCGGTAACCGCGTCGCGCAGGGATACACTGCCGCTGCGCCCGTCACTCATCAGTCGATAAAGCGTCGGCCCGGGTGATTGAGCGCCGCCCGCGGACAGGTTTCCGGCCGTGGTACCGACATGCGACACCACCCGGCAAATCTCGCCTGACGTGCCCGCGGCCAATACCGTCACCCTCGCGCGATTGGACGTGCGTCCACGGTCGTCTTTCACCGTGTAATAGAACGCGTCGCCGAGTTTAGTGCTCGCGTTGCTCCGCACATAGCTCACCGCGCCATTCGCATTCGCCCACGCGACGCCGTTACGCGGCTGCGTCACGATATCGACCGTAGCCGGATCGAGTCGCCCTCGAAACGCTGTGTCGTTGCGGAGCACCTCGATCATTAATGGCGCGGTCCCGCTCGCGGGTTTGACGGCTGCGCTGCTAACCGTGCTCAAACTCACGGCGGCGACGGCGGGGCCGCCACCGCCAACATCGTCGCCGGCATTGGGTGACAATAGCTCTTCCGGCGGTGGCGGCGGTGGCGGCTCTTCCGGCGGTGGCGGCGGT
>JACCYU010000227.1 GCA_013696315.1 Gammaproteobacteria bacterium
CGAGCGCTGTGAACGCACAGGCCGTGCCGGCGACGACAAACGACAATGCCACGGCGGGTCCCGCCTGCGTGGCCGCAGCGATGCCGCTCAACACAAATACGCCGGCCCCGATGATGGCGCCGATGCCGAGCAGAGTCAGGTCCCAGGCGCTCAGCGTGCGGTTGAGGCCTGTGTCGCGCTCCGGTTCGGCATCGATCGGTTTTTTGCGCAGCAGGCCGGTGGCCAGCGTGTTCTTGTTCAACTGAATGCGCGCCTTATGATAATGGGGCCGGGTGAGTCGATATTATGTAGGACAGTTTGCAGCG
This sequence comes from Gammaproteobacteria bacterium, assembly GCA_013696315.1. Lineage (NCBI taxonomy): Bacteria > Pseudomonadati > Pseudomonadota > Gammaproteobacteria > Gammaproteobacteria bacterium. The sequence continues at coordinate 306 of JACCYU010000227.1, forward strand.
GTGCTACTGATCAACAGCGCGCGGGGCCGTGGTTTATACCGCGAAAGCGAAGGGGATGCGTAAATCAGCGCATTCAACGACGGCATGTTACATGCGCCGGTCCCTGTTTAGAGCCCGAGACGCTTGTCTGATTTGCGGGGTCAACTGCTCGGCGAACTCATCGGCCGGCAGCGGCCTGCTCAAAAGATAGCCCTGCACCGCATCGCAATCGAGCGCGCGCAAAAATGCCAGTTGCGCCTCGGTCTCCACGCCTTCGGCGGTTACCTTGAGATTCAGGCTGTGCGCCATGGCGACGATCGCTCGGCAAATTGCGGCGTTATCCGTGTGTTCAGGGATTTCGTGCGTAAACGAGCGATCGATCTTGAGCGTATCCACGGGAAAGCGCTTGAGATAACTCAGCGACGAGAAGCCCGTGCCGAAGTCGTCGATGGCGATGGTGATGCCTGCCGCTTTCAAAGCCAGCAGAACGCGTTCCGCCTGCTCGGTTTGCAGCAGGCTTTCGGTCAGCTCGACTTCGACACAGGAATGATCGAGGCCAGACTCCGCAAGGGCGCGAGCGAACACCTGCTGGATGTTTTTCTGGCGGAACTGCCGGGCGGAGACATTCACCGCGAGCCGCACCGGCGCGAAGCCCTGGGCGCGCCACGCCTGGATCTGGGCGCAGGCGGCGCGTATCACCCACTCGCCAATCGGGACGATCAGGCCGCGCTCTTCGGCCAGGGGAATAAACTCCATCGGGGGGCACAAGCTGGTCCGAATCGGGACTGCGCCAGCGCAACAGAGCCTCGACAGTATCGATCTGACCACTGGCGAGATTAATCTGAGGCTGGTAATGCAACACAAATTCGTCGCGCTCGAGCGCGCGACGCAGCGCCCGGTCCAGGGTCATTCGGCTGGAGGCCTGGACGCTTAAGTCCAATGAATACTGCTGATAGCTGTTGCCGCCCTGCTTGGCCAGATACATGGCGGCGTCGGCGTTTTTGAGCAGGCCGTGAGCCTCTTGTCCATCATCCGGATAAAAACTGATGCCGATACTGGCGGTGACAAAAAGGTCGGTCCCATCCAGCGCCACGGGTTTGGATATGGCCCGCAGTATTTTTTGGGCGACGCGATTGGCGTCATTCATGCGGGCAATGTCCGCCAGTATCAGGACAAACTCGTCGCCTCCGAATCGCCCGACCGTATCGCTGCTCCGCACGCAGCCGACTAGCCGGGCGGCGACGCTCTTGAGCAGACGATCACCCACCTCGTGTCCGAGCGTATCGTTGATGTGCTTGAATCCGTCCAGGTCCAGGAACAGGATCGCAATTATCTGTTTGTGTCGCGACGCCACTGCCAGTTCATGTGTCATGCGGTCCATGAACAGCACGCGGTTGGGCAGCTCGGTCAGGGTGTCGTAGTTGGCCAGATAAACCAGGCGATCCTCGGATTGCTTGCTTGCGGTGGTGTCGCGCGCGACCGATAACAGCCGCACGATCTCGCCTGCCGCGTTACGCACCGGCGTGACCATTACATCCCACCATTTGGGTGTACCCTTCGCTGTCGGGCAAAGCTCTTGGAAGCGCCCGACAGCGCCGGCTAGCGCCTTTGTCACGGCGGCGATGGGTTCCGGGCGCACGCGGCTTGGCCACAACTCAGCCCATGCACGGCCGATGAACGGGCTGAAGTCATCAATCTCCATCAAACTCATTCCCGGGCCGTTCATGAAGAGGAGTTTCCCGTCCGTGTTCAGCACGTTGACGCAGTCTGCGCTGCTTTCCATCAGACTGCTGTTGAGCGCTTCGCTGTCCCTCAAGGCCTCCTCGTCCCGTTTCCGCTCGGTGATGTCACGCGCGATCTTCACGAAGCCGCGGATCTGACCGAATTCGTCGTGCAGTGGCGTTACCATCCCGCTGGCGAAAAAGCGGCTGCCATCCTTGCGCACGTGCCAGCGCTCGTCGTCGCCGCGCCCGGTCGCCTGCGCCTGCTCGACTTCCGCCTCGGCGGTCCCGCCGGCCTGGTCTTTAGGGGTGAAGAGAAGCTCGAACGACTGGCCGATGACCTCCTTTTCACTGTAGCCGAAGATGCGCTCAGCACCCGGATTCCAGCTGCTGATCCGCTCTTCCATATCGAGCGTGAGGATAGCGTAGTCGCGCAATCCTTCCACCAGCAGGCGGAAGTGCGCTTCGCTCTGGCGCAGTGCCGCCTCGGTACGCTTACGCTCCGCAAGCTCTGCTTCCAGGTCAGCGGTGCGTTCCGCCACGCGCTGTTCCAGTTCCTGATTCAAGCGCTCCAGCGCACGGGTTTTCCGGAAAAGATCGGCGAAGACCGTCACGCGCGCCCGTAGCAGCTCTGGCTCGATTGGCACGGAGACATAATCCACCGCGCCGGATTCATAACCCTTGAGTCGATCGAGGTCGCTCGATGCGACCGCGGTGACGAAAATAATGGCCGTTTTCTGGCAACGTGGATGCTGACGAATGAGACCGGCCAGTTCGAAGCCGTCTATATTCGGCATGCATACGTCGAGCAGCACCAGGGCGAATTCGGTCTCTAGCAGATGTTCCAGCGCTTCTTTGCCGGAACTGGCCTTGATCAGATTCTCGTCCAGATCGCTCAGGATGGCTTCGTAGGTAAGCAGTTTGCCCGGCTGATCATCGACCAGCAGGATGTTGACTTTGTCGGTGCTCATCGATCCTCCATGATTAACGGTGCAGCCACATGCGCAGGACGGACAACAATTGCTCGGTATTCACGGGCTTGGCGAGATAATCTGAGGCGCCTGCCGCGAGACACTTGTCGCGATCGCCCTTCATGGCCTTGGCGGTGAGGGGAATGATGGGCAGGCGGCGAAACGACGGGTTCTTGCGGATGACCCGCATGGTCTGATAGCCATCCATTTCGGGCATCATGATGTCCATCAGAAC
>JACCYU010000228.1 GCA_013696315.1 Gammaproteobacteria bacterium
GGGGCTCCTTGGTTGATGACGGCCCAACGTCTTAATCAGCCGCTGGCCGCTTCTGGCCGGTCGGCTGCATTAAACGGTTATGCGTCATTCGTGCTTAAAGCGACATCCATTTCGTTGAAGAAGTAAGGTTTGCCGCTCATGAATTCTTCCCATGATGGCGTACTCGTTGTGGCGTGTGGAACGCGAAAACCAAGAAAATCGAGCGCAATCGAGTAACGCAAAGACTCCGAGAGAAGGACGAGTTCCAGCAGCCGCCGAATATGCGCAAAGGCAGGCTCAGGCACGACGCTCACGATACCCACAAGATCGGGGTCAGAAAAAAACGTGATCATCCCGTGTGCCTTCTCAGGAGCCTGTTGAATTCGCTCAATGAGACCCTGATCATTGCCGTCAATGTTTACGGGTGCTTCGCTTGGTAAGGCAATGGTCCATGCGCATTTGGACTTTTGAAGTCGACTTAGGAGGGCGTGGTTGATATTTCCGCCGTAGCCGTACAGTCCGAGTGGCCTGGGTTCGTGCCGTCCTTCGCCGTGGCAGATCGGAAGGCCAGAGTCCGAAACTGCGAGAACTGTACCAACCCGGCTTCCCGTGATGGACCAACTCATGTCTCAGCGCTCCGGTTCCGATGACGCATAACGCCGCGCTTCAGCCGCGGGCTTGCCGGAGCGAAGCGGAGGCAAGACCGTCGGCTGGAAGCGATTGTTAGACAGCGACATACGACTTGGTTTCTTCTCGAAGAAGGAGGCTTTGCTGCGAGGATTTCTCCGTTACAGGCAAGCGCTCCGCCGGAAAATTGGTGACGAGCGCCTCAATCATTGGGTGGCGGAGATCTTCACTTGAACCGACGTGGTAAAAGTGCGCTTTCGTAAAGACATGAAAACGATCCGCGCTCCAGTTTTTCTCCACCGAAAGGTTGGAGCGAAATTCGTTGCTGTGCCACGTCGAAAGGATGAACTCGCACGGGAGAGCTGCAAGCGCTTTACTCAAATCGCTTTCGTCTTGATCTGTCCAGCTATTAAAGTAATCGACATGTCGGCCAGCATACGGAGGATCAACGTAAACGAGATCGCCATGCGCCGCGCTCTTTAAGGTGTCCTTAAAATCCGCTACGCGAAACTCCCAATCTGAGTTGGAGATCACGGCAGCGATAGAGGTCACTTGGTTTGAGATTTTTGTGATGTAGGCGGTCGCAAATCGCTCAGGCTTCCGACAGAACGGTACGTTGAACCGGCCTTTCTTGTTGAATCTCATTACTCCGTTAAAGCACGACCTATTTAAAAAGAGGAAATCCAGTGAAGTTGGTGCTGAATTGAACCGCTCCCGAACTTCATAGAAATAATCTTCGCCTCTGGCAAGTAATGTCGCGCCCTGTGCCGTTAAGAAATCCCTCACAATCAGCGCATTAAGTTTGTGCTGTTGAATATCGAGATAGAGCTTGATGATGTGGAGGTTCGAGTCGCATAGGAGGGCTTTCGATGGTTGCAGGTTCAGAGGTACTACGCCTGAACCGCAAAAAGGCTCTACCCATCGCGTAAAAGGACGGCCTTGTGTCAATCGCTGGATGTCCTCTACCAGCTTGGTTTTTATCCCCTGACATTTGATTGGGGGCACCAATGGGGGCTTACTCACTGCGACTCCTCCCCATTTACAGGCCCGTCTTCTCCGAGATCGGCTATTTCTTGTTCGTGCTCGCGGAGCGTATCGACTCCACGCTTCTTATATTCCAGGTAGCTTTTTAGGTTCGCGTATGGTCGTTCAATTTCTAGGGCCTGAGCCATGTCGCGGGTTAAGTAGAACATCCAGTAATCGTCATAGACCTCTTCGCCGAGGCTACGAAACGGACCTGTACCGTTGAGTAATTGCTCAATCTTGTTGACAGAGCCGATATTCTTGGTATTTCCACTCCCAGGACGAGACGAAGCGAGACAATGCTTAGGTTGCGCAAAAAACTGAAAGTCTCTTATAACTGACGGGATTTTTTCCAAATCACCAAGAGTGAACTGCTGTCGCTCATCAATGACGCCATCGCTTTTCGAGTAGATGACGCCCAGCACAAAATGTCCGGAATAGTGCTCATACGGATAGAGAGTGTTTTTATTGCTGCTTCTCTTCCGGAAATATCCGGTGAAGGCTCCGAGCGTCATTCCGTTAACGGTAGAACTGTCAACGCGGTATGTGCTTTTGATGTCAACCGCGAATTTGCGACCGCTGCCTTCGTCAATGAATGTTAAATCCGGGTAGAAATTCTGATGTGGTGATAGCTCGATACGTAGGCCGTTGTCCTTCCCGAACTCAATGAACATTGGAAAGAGCAGCAGTTCAAGGACTTTTGAGACTATTTTTGTGTCTACGGAAATCGTGTAAATATTCCGATAAATATCAATGAAGCCCTTGATTATCCATTCGCCTTCTGCTGTAGCGACGGCCTTTGCGAACGACGTGGTGTGAGCTTGTAAGTTTTCGAGGAAGGTGTCAGGCGACATGATGGCTTCTGAATGTGATCGGTGGTCTGCGCGCAGAGTAAGCCAATGTTCGCAGAGCGTCTAACGCTAATTAGACGACAAAATGTATGTTACGCAGTGTCGTATAAATAAGTTAGCGCGGTCAAGAACAAGACTTTCAAATCACAGAATGATTGCTAATGAATTTAGGCAAACCTAAAATCATGCGGATCGAAGTCGGCGCCAAATCTCCCACACTGCCGTGTACGACTATCTGGAAACGCCGGCGCGCGCGCAAACGGGCGCAAGGGCGCGCGGGTCGGCTGCTAATATTTTGACACCTATACGCGCGTGCGTAATGAGGTACGGTATGAGCTTATGGTATGACTGGCGCACGGATACGATCCGGTTCACTACGAAGACACCAAGACCCAGACCGGGCGACTGGCCAAGGTGTGGTGCACACTGCAAGCACACAGATAACCCCTGCCGCGCAAGGGCGCTAACTAATGGCCGATGCAAGTATCACGGCGGGTTGTCTACCGGGCCGAAAACGTCAGCGGGTAAAGCGAGATAGTAGTACGAAGGAGAATAGTGCCGCTGGGCAGAGAGTCAAGAGGCCGGGCTTGGTGGCATTTTATTTAAGTTGCTGATTGACGGGTGCGGGTACTAATGCGGGTATGCGTTAGTCAATGCATTCAACATCATCGGCTAATTCAATACATTAGGCTACAATTAGTGATTATGGGCAATTTACCGCCGCGGCATTGTGCTGCAGCGCCTTGCGAACGACTTCGCGCGGATGCACGCTGGCGCCGTCGATGGTCCCGCTAAACAACTCCTCGAACGCGATCATGCGATGGCGGTTATCCAGAAACAGCGCGGCGAAGACCTCGTACGCATGATCGCGCAGACGCATGGCCATATAATTGCGAGTTTCCGCCGGATTCGCCAGCGGATCGCCGCGTTTTATGTTTTCGAGCAGATGCCGGCGCGCGATCTCCAGCACCGCCTGTAGCTGGACGAACTTGGCCTGCCCCAGCCCCTTGCCGGCGCAGAACGTTTTTTGATCGGCGTTTAACAACGGTCTGAGACCGCCGAACTGGTCAAGCAGGTCACGCGCCAGATCGACAGCACTCTTGCCTTTCACGCCGGTGCGCAAAAAGATCGCCAGCAGTTCGGCGTCGGACAGCGCGGACGCGCCGCAAGTTTCTCGCGCGGCCGTTCATCGGCGGGCCATTGGGCGATGGACATTTCATTCTCCGTCAGTGCAAGCCCTGAAGCTCAAAGCCTGAATATCAAAGGTTATAACAAGGCGCGTTGGCGACTCTTTAACCAGCGCACGTTTTGTCAGGCGCATGTAGCTTTCTGATAAACTAGCGTTCCATGACATCGCTCGCCAACAAGCGCGTATTGCTCGGCGTCACCGGCGGCATCGCGGCCTACAAGGCAGCCGAGCTCACGCGCCGCTTGCGGGATGCGGGGGCGCATGTGCGCGTGGCTATGACGGCGGCGGCGCGCGAGTTCGTGACGCCGTTAACGTTTCAGGCTTTGTCCGGCAACCCGGTGCACACAGACCTCCTCGACCCGCGGGCCGAAGCCGCTATGGGCCACATCGAACTCGCACGCTGGGCGGATTGCGTGCTGGTGGCGCCGGCAAGCGCCGATTTCATAGCGCGTCTGGCGCACGGGTTGGCCGATGATCTGCTCTCGACTTTATGTCTTGCCACCGACGCACCCATCGCGCTGGCGCCAGCCATGAACCGGCTGATGTGGGCCAGCGCGGCCACGCAGGCAAATTGTGACGCCCTGAACTCACGCGGCGTGCGGCTGTTCGGGCCAGGCGCAGGCGATCAGGCGTGCGGCGAGGAAGGGCCGGGGCGCATGCTGGAGCCGGACGCGCTGGTAGCGATGCTCGCGGACACCTTTGTCACCGGAATGCTGGCCGGACTGAAAGTGCTGGTCACCGCAGGTCCGACCCGCGAGGCTATCGATCCGGTACGCTACATCAGCAACCGCAGTTCCGGCCGCATGGGTTTCGCGCTGGCCCGCGCGGCGGCCGAGGCGGGCGCGAACGTCACGCTGGTCAGCGGCCCCGTCACATTGGGCACACCAGCCAGTGTCACGCGCATCGACGTGGAAACCGCTGAAGAAATGTGCGCGGCGGTCTTGTCGGAGACCCCGGACGTTATGATCGCCTGCGCGGCGGTGGCCGACTACCGGCCCGCGGAATCCGCGACACCCAAGATGAAGAAAAGCGGCCAGCCGCTTTCGTTGCAGTTGATCCCGAATCCGGATGTCATAGCGGCGGTTGCGACATCGGCACGGCCGCCATTCACGGTGGGGTTCGCGGCTGAAACGGAAGACTTAACGACGCACGCGCAGGCCAAGCTGGCCGCCAAGCGGCTGGACATGATCGCCGCCAATCTTGTCGGAGCGGGGCGCGGCTTCGAGTCCGAGGACAATGCCCTGGAAGTTTTCTGGCCGGGCGGCCACCGAAGCCTGGCCAGCGCCAGCAAGGAGCGGCTCGCGCGCGACCTGATCGCGCTGATCGCGCAGCGCTATCGATCAACGCGCGGCGGCAGCTTGCAACCGCTGGAACGCGCGCAGGGCTGAGATGACCGCAGCAGATGCCGCCGGTATCCAGCTCAAGATCCTCGACCGCCGGCTGGGCGCGGAGTTTCCAATGCCCAGTTTCGCGACTTCGGGCTCGGCCGGTATCGATCTCAGGGCCTGCCTCGATGAACCTTTGACGTTGACACCCGGCGCGACCGAATTGATCAGGAGTGGTTTCGCGCTGCATATCGAGGACCCGCGGCTGGCGGCCATGATAATCCCACGATCGGGTCTGGGTCACAATCACGGGATCGTCATGGGCAATCTGGTGGGTCTGATCGATTCCGACTATCAGGGCGAGATTATGATTTCGTGCTGGAATCGCGGCAACGAGCCGTTCACCATCGCTGTCGGCGAGCGCATCGCGCAGCTTGTGTTCGTGCCGGTCGTGCAGCCCCGCTTTAACGTCGTGGAGACGTTCGAGGCCAGCGCGCGCGGCGCGGGCGGCTTCGGACACTCGGGCAGCCATTAGAACGGCTGCAATCGCTGTAAATCGAAATTTGATGACAAGCGGGTAGCGGCAAGTGACGCACCCAGGGCAGGAACAGAAAATTAAAGAGGACTGTGATGAACATCAACCCGGACATTTTCCGCGCCTACGACATCCGCGGCGTGATCGGCAACACCTTGACCGCCGACGTAGTGCGCACCATCGGTCAGGCCGTTGGCAGCCTGTATCCGAACAGCCCGCGGGTGGCCGTCGGGCGCGACGGACGCCTGTCCAGCCCCGAACTGGCAAATGCCTTGTGCGAGGGTCTGATGGCCGCCGGCAGGACCGCCATTGATATCGGCCAGTGCCCGACGCCGGTGCTGTATTTCGCCACACATCACCTTAAAACCGGCGCCGGCATTATGGTTACCGGCAGCCACAATCCGCCGGACTACAACGGCCTGAAGATGGTGATGGGTGGCCACACCTTGTTCTCGGATGGCATTACCGCGATTTATGACTGCATTGGAGACGGCGCGCTTACCACGGGTAAGGGACAGCGCGAAATCGACGATCTCAATCAGATGTACGTCGAACGCATTTGCGAAGATGTGCGGCTGGTGCGGCAGATGCGCATCGCCATCGATTGCGGCAACGGCGTCGCGGGACCGATCGCAAGTCGGCTGTTCGCGCAGCTCGGATGCGAGGTCACCGAGCTCTTCTGCGACGTGGACGGCACGTTCCCAAATCATCATCCCAACCCCAGCCAGCTCGAAAATCTGGAAACGCTGATCGATACCGTGCGCACCCGCAAGCTCGATCTGGGTCTGGCGTTCGACGGCGACGGCGATCGCGTGGGCGTGATCGACAACGAAGGCAACGTGATCTGGGCCGACCGCCAGATGATGCTGTACGCGGCGGACGTGTTGTCGCGCAATCCCGGCGCCGAGATCATTTACGACGTCAAATCCTCGCGGCATCTGGACACTGTCATCGCCAGACATGGCGGCAGGCCGCGCATGTGGAAGACCGGCCACTCGTTCATTAAAGCCAAGATGAAAGAAACCGGCGCGCTGCTGGCGGGCGAGATGAGCGGTCATATCTTTTTCAAGGAACGCTGGTACGGATTTGATGATGGGCTTTACGCTGCCGCGCGCCTGCTGGAAATACTGTCGAAAGACAGTCGCCCAAGCCACGAGATATTCGCCGAGCTGCCGAACGCGATCAACACCCCCGAGATCATCATCGAATTAGAGCAGGACGGCGCGCAGCACGCGTTTATGAAAAAGCTGGTGGCGCAAGCCGATTTCGGCGCCGCGAATGTCAGCGACATAGACGGCCTGCGCGTGGACTATGCAGACGGCTGGGGGCTGGTGCGCGCCTCGAACACCACACCAAGTCTGGTGATCCGTTTCGAGGCGGATGACGAGGCGGGCATCAAGCGGATTCAGCGGACGTTTCGCCAGCAGCTTGCGAAGGTCGATGCCGATCTGAAGCTGCCGTTCTAGCACGATTCAGTTCGGCGTCCAGTCATTAACAACATGGACAAATTCGCCGCCACCAACGTCGCCAGGGTCCTTATCGAGGCGCTGCCCTACATACGGCGCTTCGCGGGCAAAACCGTGGTCATCAAGTATGGCGGCAACGCGATGATCGACGACACGCTCAAGAGCAGTTTCGCCCGCGACGTGGTGTTGATGAAGCACGTGGGTATCAATCCCGTCATCGTGCATGGCGGCGGTCCGCAGATCGGCAGGATGCTGGCCAAACTGGGCATGGAGAGCCGCTTTTTCGACGGACTGCGGGTCACCGACCGTGACACCATGGATGTGGTGCAGATGGTGCTGGGCGGCATGATCAATCCGGAGATCGTGAATCTCATCAACAGCCACGGCGGCCGTACGGTGGGACTGACCGGCAAGGACGGCGGCCTGATCCGCGCGCGGCGGCTGACGATTACGCGCGCAAGCACCTCGGCGATCGCGCCGGAGATCATCGACTTAGGGTACGTCGGCGAGGTCGCCGCCATCGATCCGTCCGTAGTGCGCATGCTGGAAGGCGGTGGCTTCATACCGGTCATCGCGCCGATCGGCGTGGGGGAAGATGGCGCCGCCTACAACATCAACGCGGATCTGGTGGCGGGCAAGATCGCCGCCGTGCTGGGCGCTGAAAAGCTGATCATGCTGACCAATACCGTGGGTGTTCTCGATGCTGCCGGAACGCTGCTAAAAGCCCTTGGTATGGCGCAAGTCGAGAGTTTGATCGCGGCGGGCACGATTCACGGCGGCATGCTGCCCAAAGTGAAGTGCGCGATCGACGCCGTGCAATCCGGCGTTCGCGCCGCGCATATCATCGACGGCCGCACGGAGCACGCGGTATTGCTGGAACTGTTTACCGATCAGGGCATCGGAACTTTGATCGGCGCACGAAGATAGTCAGGCGTCTGGCGTGTGATGGTCTTGCGTAAGGGGCGCTGTCGCCAGGCGGCTACTGCGCCTTCAGATGCCGATAACGCCCAAGATCAGCCGCGAATGCCTTTTTGAGCGTTCGTTTCTCGCTTTGACTTGAGGTCAGGCTCGCCTTGAGAATGCTCACGCTGGCGCTCAGGCGTTCCACCCCTTCTCGGACGACCGCCGGCACAGGCTGCTTTGTATCCACACGACTTTGCGCCTGGGCCTCCAGGTCAGCCTGCTGCAACTGAAGTTCCGCAAGTTTTTCTTGCGTAATCATTATTGTTGAATTCAGCGCGGCCAGCCGATCATCGCGCACGAACTTAATATCTTCCTCGCTGGTGAACGTCGCCAACAAGATGCGGTCGCGGCGCGCCTGCTCAGCGAATCTGGCTTCGCGCTTGAGCGCAAGTTCGAAGTCGTGCTGGCTTCTGGCGGCCTCTACCACTGATCTCACGCCCATAAGAGTCATAAACACGGTAGCCCGTGCGCACCTGCTCCGCGGGCACCGAGTCGCCGTAATGAACATCCCCTTCCGCGTCCACCCAGCGGTATGACCCGGCATCGACCAGATTTACGCCGGCAAGCGATCCACCGATGGCGGCAAGCGACGGCAGAATCATGCTTATGCGGAAAATCATTTGGCATCTCCTTGTGCGCATCGTTCTTACTAAATCCTTACCGGGGGGCGTACCCTCAAGCATCCGCCCTGGCAACAACAATTTTTATCAGCTAGCAGCCTGTCGGACTTGAGAAGCCGGCTCGCGTCGCGAGCGCAGGTTTCGAGTCGTGTTGATGGTTCATCGGTTCGCTGACGGGAGTGTTGGGCGCGAAAAGTGACTCGTTTCCTGCTCTTT
>JACCYU010000229.1 GCA_013696315.1 Gammaproteobacteria bacterium
GGATAGCTACCTATCAGGCGTGCATGAGTATCACTGAAAGCAGGACAGTCTATCTATAATGGCGCTGCAGCCGACCGGCCGTGAAAGCCCCTCGGTTCTCCCAAGCTGGGCGGTGGCCGGCGGCTGAGCTTGAGCGATTCGTCACGCGACCCTCAAGAGGAAGCCGCCGTTGAATACCGTAGTTGAAGCAAACGAGGCGCACACATTCACTGCCCCCGGGACGATCGGCGGCCGGGTCGAGTCGCTGTCGTGGGAAAGGATTTCACAAGACCTCGACGCGCACGGGTGCGCGACTATCGAAGACATGCTTTCCCGGCAGGAATGCGAGGCGCTGACGGCGCTGTATTCGATGGAGGAACTCTTCCGCAGCAAGGTGGTGATGGCCCGGCATGGTTTCGGACGTGGCGAGTACAAGTATTTCGCCTATCCGTTGCCCGACATCGTCGCTGGCATGCGCACGAGTCTCTACCCGTATCTCGCGCTGATCGCCAATCGCTGGAATGACACAATGGGCATCGACATCCGCTACCCCGAACAGCACGCGGATTTCATCGCGCGCTGCCATGAGGCGGGTCAGCTGAAGCCCACGCCGCTGCTGCTTGCCTACGGCGCGGACGATTATAACTGCCTGCATCAGGATCTCTACGGCGAGCACGTGTTTCCGCTGCAGGTCGCGATTCTTTTGTCCGCGCCTGAGCGCGATTTCACGGGCGGCGAATTCGTGCTCACCGAACAGCGTCCGCGCATGCAGTCGCGGCCGGAAGTCGTACCGTTGCGCCAAGGCGACGCGGTGGTGTTCGCCGTCAATCAGCGTCCGGTGCGGGGAGCGCGCGGTGTGTATCGGGTCAGGCTTAGGCACGGCGTAAGCCGCGTGCGCGCGGGGCGACGTCACACCCTGGGCGTCATTTTCCACGACGCGACGTGATCGATTTCAACGACGTTGAAGTTGAGTCTGTCATGTCGAGCGGAGCGAGACATCATGCGCCGTCGCTCGCGGGAACCTGGCGCGCCTTACAAGATTCCTCCCGGAGCCTGCGCCTTGAGCCCGCGCCGAAGCGGTCGGAATGGAAATAGAGGACGCATTCGGCGTGGATTTATGTCAGGAGCCGTTGGCGCCTGGCGCGGTGGTGCTGCGAGGCTTCGCGCGCGCGGATGAAGCGGCGTTGCTGGCGGCGTTGCAAGGGGTGATCGAGCAGGCGCCGTTTCGCCATATGATCACGCCGGGCGGGTTTCGCATGTCGGCGGCCATGACCAACTGTGGCGCGTACGGCTGGGTTTCGGATAGAAGCGGGTATCGCTACGATCCCGCTGATCCCGAGCGCGGCGCAAGGTGGCCGCGTATGCCGGATGCGTTCTTGACGCTTGCGCACGATGCGGCGGCGCAGGCGGGGTTCGAGCGCTTTGTGCCAGATGCGTGCCTGATCAATCGCTACGAACCTGGCGCAAGACTCTCGCTGCACCAGGACAAAGACGAACAGGACTTCGATGCGCCTATTGTGTCGGTGTCGCTCGGGCTTCCCGCCGTTTTTCTGTTTGGCGGATCGAAACGGGCCGATAAACCGAACCGCGTGCCATTGACGCATGGCGATGTGGTGGTGTGGGGCGGGTCGGCCAGACTTCGCTATCATGGGGTCGCGCCGCTGAAGGCAGGGCATCACCCGTTGCTGGGCGACCATCGCATTAACCTGACGTTGCGCAAGGCGGTTTGAGATTCATCGAACACCGCTTTACTCCAGGGGCTCACGCCAGGATGCGGCATTAGTTAAACGTTATGACTTTCGCGCGTTTATTCGTCAGCATCGGCTCCAGCTCGGCAAACGGCATGGGTTTGCTGAACAAATAGCCCTGCGCTTCCTCGCAGCCCATGCGGCGCAGACTGGCGCTTTGCTCTTCGGTCTCCACGCCTTCAGCCGTTATCTTGAGATCCAGCGTACGGCTCATGCTGATAATCGCCTTCACGATCGCGGCGTCGCTCGCCTTGTTCGTCAGTTTCTGCACAAACGATCGATCGATCTTGAGCCGATCGATAGGCAGATCCTTCAGCACGCTCAACGATGAATAGCTCGTGCCGAAATCATCGATAGCGATGCTGACGCCAAGCGCCTTCAGGTCCTGCACCACGCGCAGGCTCACGTCGGTGTCATGCAGCGCGCTTTCGGTGATCTCGATCTCAAGCAGTGAGGGTGCGATTCCCGTCTCGCCAAGCACCTCTTCTACCTGCTCGCAAAAGTTATCACGGGTCAGATGTGCCGCGGAAACGTTAACGGCTAACCGTAACGGTATGCCGCGGGCCTTGAGCCAGCGCGCGAGCTGCGCGCAGGCCGCGGACAGCACCCAGCAATCGAGCGCGTCTATGAGCCCGCTTTTTTCCGCGACGGGGATGAACCGCGCGGGCGGAAGTATTCCCTCCCACGGATGCTTCCACCGTATCAACGCCTCCAGGCCGGTAACCGCGTTATCGCTAAGCGCGATCAGCGGCTGATAGTGAACCTCAAAGTCGTTGGCCTCTAGCGCCTGCTTCAAACCCTGCTCCACGCTCAGATACTCCGCCGCGCGCGATGCAAGCCCCCCTGTATAGAAGCAGCAACGATTGCGGCCCCGGGTTTTGGCGCTATACATCGCCACATCCGCCGCCTTGAGCAGCGCGTCCCGGTCCTCGCCGTCGTCGGGGTACACCGCGATCCCGATGCTGGCCGAAACCGCGACCTGCGCCGCGTCCAGTGTCACTGGCATCGCCAGGGTCTTAAGCAGCTTGTCAGCGAGCAGCGCGGCATTCTCGGGGTGTGCGATGTGCTCCGCGATCACGACGAATTCATCGCCGCTGAGGCGCGCGGCAGTGTCGCTGGCGCGTACACTCTCCTTGAGGCGGGCTGCAAGGCAGCCAAGCAACTGATCGCCCATGCTATGACCCAGGGTGTCATTGATGAGCTTGAAACCGTCGAGATCGATGAACAGCAGCGCGCAGTGGGCTTGTTCACGACGGGCGCGCTCCAGCGCCTGATCAAGCCTATCGTTAAACAACAGACGATTCGGCAGCCCGGTGAGCCCGTCGTGGTGCGCCAGATGCGTGAGCCGGTGTTCGGCCGTGCGCATTGCCGTGATATCGGAGAAGGCGACTACGTAATGCGTGATCGCACCTCCTGGATCCCGCACCACGCCCACCAGCTGCCACACCGGGAACACCTCACCGGTCTTGCGCCGGCAGGCGATCTCGCCCTGCCAGCGACCGTCGTCGAGCACTTCGAGCTGCGCGTAGAAATGATCGCTGTGGCGGCGCGCGTGGAGAAAGTCGTCGGGGTTCCGGTCGAGAACCTCGTTTATGTCATAGCCCGTCAGGGTGGCGAAAGCGGGATTGGCCGAAACGATATGGCGCTCTATGTCCAGGATATAGATGCCATCTATGGTCGTCGCATAAGCGATATTGGCCTGCCTTAGCTGATCATCCTTAAGCTTGCGTTCAGTGATGTCCTTGACGACCGCGACGAGACGCGCCGCCGAGCCGCTTTTGTGGGCGTAAGCCTTGCCGTGCAGCTCCAGCCAGCCCACGTCGCTGTCCGCGCGCAGGTAGCGGAAACTCAGATTTAATGGCGCATTCTGGGCAAGGCATTGCGCGATGGTCTGCTCGACCGAGGCACGGTCCTCCGGATGCACGCGCTCGAGGACGGCGCGCCAGTGTTCATGCAGGGTTTCCGGCAGGCTGCCGAAAATCCCCTCCATGCGACCGGCCGTGACAATCCGACGACCTTGCTCATCCCATTCCCACACGCTTAGGTCGCCCGCATCCAGCGCCAGCAGCAGGCGCTCCTCGCTTCGCTCCACCTCGGTTTCAGCGGCGCGACGCGCCAGCGCCATGCGTATGGAGGCGTGCAGCTCAGCGGCATTGACGGGCTTTACGAGATAGCCGAAGGGTGTGCTCCCCGCGGCGCGGTCCAATGTGTGATTCTGGCTGTAGGCGCTGAGAAAGATGACCGGGATACGGGTCTGCTCATAGATATACCTGGCGGCTTCAGTTCCGTCCATGGCGCCTTCAAGATTGATGTCCATCAACACCAGGTCAGGACGCAGTTGCGCGGCCTTCTCGATCGCCGCTTCGCCGCTGCCGCAAATTCCGACCACCGTGTAGTCGCGGTCCTCGAGCAGTTGCTGTAAGGTCATCGCGATAATGCGCTCGTCCTGCACGATCAGGATCTTCGGCGAACTCATGCTGCTTTCCTTTCTGCGACACCTGGAAAATGCAGATCGAAACGCGTGCCGGGCCCGTTTCCGATGATCAGCGCACCACCGATCTGCTCCGCCAGCATCCGCACGAGCTTGAGGCCTAATGTCTTCGCCTCCTTAGGATTAAGACCCGCTGGCAGGCCAACACCCGTGTCGCTGACGGTCAAGGTCACCGAACCGTCCGCCACATGCTCGCGCAGGTTGACGTTAATCTCGCCCCCGTCCCCGGCCGGAAACGCATGCTTGAGGGCGTTGCATAACAGCTCATGGACGAACAGGCCGATCGGGATCAGACGGTTGAGTTCAAGCTTTGCGTCGTCCACGTCGAGGCGCAGCCGGATGCGCACGGGATCCGCGCAATAACTGGCGAGCAGCAGATCGCCTAGCCGCCGCAGATAGACACTCAGCGCTATCTGGGAAAAGTCGCCGCTCTCGTAGAGCAACTGATGCACCAGCGCCATCGTCTCCACGCGGCTCTTGCCCTCCGCCAGCGCCATTTTGATGGTGTCATCGCGCGTGTTCCCGGCCTGCAGCTGCAACAGCCCCGCGATAATCTGCAGGTTGTTCTTGACGCGATGGTGAATCTCGTTGAGGAGCACAGTCTTTTCGGTCAATGCCGCCTGCATGGCTTCTTCCGCTCGCCGCTGCTCGTTTATGTCGATGGTCATTCCGACCCATTCGCGGATGGCGCCCGTTTCGTCCAGCAGCGGTACAGCCCGCACGAGAGTCCAACGGTAGATTCCGTCCGCGCGGCGAATGCGATCCTGCAGCTCGCACACCGACTTGTTGGCGACGGCGGTGGCCCACGTTTGCGCGCCATGCGCGCGATCTTCCGGGTGAACGGCGTTCTGCCAGCCCCGGCCTAAACATTGCTCGTAAGTCTGGCCTGTATAGGCCCGCCAGCTAGGGGAATCGTCCACGATCTCGCCCTGCGCATTGGCAGTCCAGACGATCTGCGCCGTTGCCGCCACCAATGCCCCGAGCCGTTCTTCGCTGTGGCGCAACGATTCCTCAGCGCGTTTATGGTCGTCTACATCCCTGCCGGTGCCGATCCATTTGACGACGCGCGCCATCTCGTCGCGCACTGGCGCCGCGCGTGTCTTGAACCAGCGGTAGCGCTTGTCGGCGCCCTGGATGCGGTATTCGGACTCAAAGTACGATCTATCGGCCTTCATTGCCTGGCTCCATGCTTCGCTCAGGCCTTGACGATCATCCGGATGCACTTGTTGCAGCCATTTATAACCGAGCTGCTCATGCTCTGGAATGCCGGTGTAAGCCACCCACTGCTGGCTGAGATAGTCGCACGGGCCGTCCGCGCGGCAGGTCCAGACGAGTTGTGGCAGGGTCTCGATTAACTGGCGGAGGTCGCTTTCCCTTTCGCGCAATGTCTCCGCCACCAGAGTTCGTGCTGTTTCCACGCGCGCCAGCACGGCTGCGGCCCACAGGACGAGCGCGGACAGCATCACGATGACCGCAACGAGTTCCAGAGCCCCCCTGTACCCGGCGTCGTACAGACCGGTCGTGTAGCCCAGCTCCGAAAAAAACGCTGTCGCCAGCAGGATCGCGATTCCGCCCGGCAATAATTTGCGCAAGAGCATTCCCTGCGATCCGGCGCTCGCGAACCAGGCAACCGCGCCGCGTGCCGGCCTGGCGCACAACACTCCGGCAGAGAGCGCAAGCATGCCCGCGATTGTGTGCGGCTTCATGCCCGTCAACAGAAACAAGCCGATCAGCCGCT
Source organism: Gammaproteobacteria bacterium (assembly GCA_013696315.1). Classification (NCBI taxonomy): domain Bacteria; kingdom Pseudomonadati; phylum Pseudomonadota; class Gammaproteobacteria; species Gammaproteobacteria bacterium. The sequence goes on from JACCYU010000229.1 coordinate 5,957, forward strand.
CCGCGCCGTAAAGGTAGCTAGCCATCGATACCAGGGCGGGAAGCGTGGCGGCGGCCGCCAGCCATGGCCCGGCGCGCGTTTCGATCAGCATTAGCGCCGCGCCGCCGAGACTGAAGCCCACCGCCGAGTTGAAGCTCATCCTGCCCGGACTCGATGTGAGCATCGTCTCGTGATCCTGGAGGAAAAACTGGTCAATGCCGAGATTAAAGCCGGTGAGATACTCGCACAGGGTCAGCGCGCCAAGCGCCGCCACTATTGCGCCGCCGGCCTGCGCCAGCCTTTGGGTCTTGTCTGAGCGATTCTCTCGCCGCAGCCAGAGCGTAATACCCGCGACGACAAATGCGAAAGCAGTGTTCGCCTTCATCGAGCCCAAAGCCATGCCGAAGTTTTTGAGCTGTTCGAGGTTCAGCGCCCACCCGGTGAGCACGGTCAACCCAAGCGCGACCATCACAACACAGGCCCCCGCATGCACCTTGCGAAGAGCACTCAGCACGCGCGGATCGAGGTTAGCGGCGCGCGGTGATGCCGTCATGGCGAATATGTCCCCGTCTGTCCATTCGCGCGGTAGGCTTCGCGCCGCGGCTGCATAATTGGGTGTTTTATCCCGCAATCGGGTGCGAGTCATTTGTATTACATCAGCGAGGGTCGGCATGCCCTGGCGGCGCCCTGGGCGACAACTGTCCGTTCCCGACGAGGCGAGACCATCGACTATCGCCCGATTGCATCCGTTTGTCCCCCGCCAGTTCCCTGTGCGGTACGGTAGCGACGATGAGCGGTGGAGCTTGCGAACGACGGTCCCCACGAATCTTCGCAGGTTCGGCAGGTCAGCATCGCTTCGCGTCGGCGCCTCGAACGGGGCTATATGGATCGGGCTATTTCCACCCCGCCGGTTGACATACTAGCGAGACCGGCATTACATCGTGCGCGCCCGCCACATTTGACCAAGACGCGGCGCCGGAGAGCAAAGGGCTGAATGAGTCATAATGCCGAAAATCGAGATGCCGACTTGCGCGCGAACGCCGGCCGTTCGGCGCTGTTCACAGATCTTTACGAGCTCACCATGGCGCAGGCTTATCTGGCCGAGGGCATGCAAGAAACCGCCGTGTTCGAGCTCGCCTTTCGTACCCTGCCCGCGACCCGCAACTACGTGATGGCATGTGGGCTGGCGCGCGTGCTGTCGTGGCTGGAGGCGTTGCGGTTTACCGCGGCCGACCTCGCGTATCTTGATGGTCTGCAACGGTTTTCGGGCGCGTTTCTCAGACGTCTGGAAGCTTTAAGCTTCAGCGGCGACGTGTACGCGGCACCGGAAGGCACGGTGGTGTTTCCGAACGAGCCGGTGATTCAAGTCATTGCGCCTATTATCGAGGCGCAACCGGCGGAGACCTGGATTCTGAATCAGGTCCACTGCGCTTCGGTGTTCGCCTCCAAGGCGGCGCGTGTGGTCACGGCGGCACAAGGATGCGCGGTGGTCCATTTCGGCGCGCGTCGCGCGCATGGCTTCGACGCGGCGCTGCAAGTGGCGCGCGCGAGCTACATCGCGGGTGCGACGGCGACGTCCAACGTCGAAGCCGGGCGCTGTTACGGCATCCCGGCGGACGGCACCATGGCGCACAGCTACATTCAGGCGCACGACGACGAGCGCGAGGCGGTTAGCCGCTTTGTGCGCGAATTCCCCGGGACGACGGTGCTGGTCGATACCTACGATACGATAAGTGCGGTGCGCAAGCTGATCGGATTGCTGCTGGATTCCGGCGGTGAATTGACCATTGGCGCCGTGCGGCTGGACTCCGGCGATATCGACTCACTCTCGCGCGAAACCCGGCGTCTGCTGGACGAAGCCGGTCTTCGCCAGGTGAAAATCATCGCGTCCAGCGGCCTTGACGAGCACAAGATCGCGGCGCTGGTGCGCGTGTCGGCGCCGGTGGACGGTTTCGGCGTGGGCACGCGTCTGGCCGTCTCCAGCGATGCGCCCGAACTGGATTTCGCCTACAAACTGGTCGAGTACGCGGGCCGGCCGCGCATGAAGACTTCCAGCGACAAATTGGTTCTGCCCGGACGCAAACAGGTGTTCCGCCGCTGGCGCGACGACCAGATGGCTTCGACGAACAGCACGCGGGCGAGCCGTTGCTGGAGCCGGTGATGCGTGCAGGCAAACGCCTTGATCACGTTTCGCAAGCTTCGGTCGATGCGGGCTTCTTGCAGCGAGAGCGGCGCGAACGGTTAGCTGCGATACGCAGGCACGCCCGCGCGCAGCTAAACGCACTACCGCCGTCGATACGGGCGATCGAGAATGCCACACAAGGCTACCCGGTCGAGGTCAGCGCGCCTCTGGCCGCCGCGCAACAGGCGCTGCGGGCGCGGCTCAGCCACGATGGCAGGCGTGATGACCATTGAGCCCGCGCACGAAGAGGCGTCACGAACGCTCGCATCGGTCGTGGCGCTCACCTTCGACGTGTTCGGTACGGTGGTCGACTGGCGCTCATCGATCGTTCGTGAGGGCTGGCGGTTGAGCGAGCGTCACGGCTTCGGCGTGGACTGGACGCAGCTCGCAGACGAGTGGCGGGCCGGCTACGCGCCCGCCATTGAGCGCGTGCGCTCCGGCGAATTGCCGTGGATGACAATCGACGCCTTGCACCGCATGCTCCTCGATGAGCTGCTGCTCAAGTTCGGAATCGATGGTCTTTCTGAGAGCGAAATCGAGCACCTGAATCGCGCGTGGCACCGTCTCGATCCGTGGCCGGACGCCGTAATCGGTCTCAACCGGCTGCGCTCGCGCTACATTCTGGCGACCTTGTCGAACGGCAATATGTCACTACTGGTGAACATGGCGAAGTATGCCGGACTGCCCTGGGACTGCGTGCTTTCCGCGGAACTGTGCCGGCGCTACAAGACCGACGCGCAAGTCTACGAGATGGCCGCGCGGCTGCTTGGGTTGGCGCCTGAGCAGGTGATGATGGTCGCCGCGCATGTGGACGATCTGGAGGGCGCCAGAAATGCCGGATTCAGAACCGCGTTCGTGTCGCGCCCGCTGGAGCATGGTCCGCGTGGTCACGTAGAGACCGTCGCGCAGGGGTCGGTCGACATCATCACGACCGATCTGCTTGACCTTGCAGAGAAGCTGGGCGGGTGAGGCCGGACGGCGTCACGCTTGCCGCCGCATTCCGGAGCGCCCGGCGGCTTTCGGCCGCGCCGCTTCGCAAAAGGTTATGCTCGATGCCTTTGGCTCGCGCGACCTTGCTCTTCGCTGTATTACTCGGTGCGGTTGCCGCACAGTCCACGCCGGCGCATCACTACACCGTGAGCATCGATCGTAAGCTTCAGACGTTAAGCGTGCGAGTCTGCTTCAGTGGCGCGCCCCCGCGCGCGCTCGTGGCGGCCTCAGAGCACGCGCGGTTTTTCGTCAAAATGCCCGGCGGTGAAGAAGATCCCAAGCGCCTGGCTCTGGATGATGTACCGGATGATGGCTGTATCGCCTATCAGGTAGACGTGGCCGGCATTGCCATTCTCGGTCAACTGACTCTGGGAAGCTGGATCGGAAACGATATGATCGTGGCGCCCGACGTCTGGCTGTGGCGTCCTGCGAACCCCGACGCCAACATCGAGCTTCGCTTCGACTTGCCGCCCGGCATTGCCGTCTCCGCGCCGTGGAGGCCGCTGCCCGGCGGCGGTTACGACGTTGGCCACACACCCGCGCACTGGCCCGCGGCGGTGGCACTCGGTCGCTTTGAAGAACGTGAAATCAAGGTGCCCGGCGCGGTGCTGCGGCTGGCAGTTCTCGATGCAGATCCGCTGGCGGATGTGGAGGAAATTCAGACGTGGATTGAAGACGCGGCGCGTGCGGTCGCGGGTCTGTACGGACGCTTCCCGGTGGATCATGCGCAGGTGCTGGTCATTCCCAAGGGCGAAGGTGACGGGCCGGTTCCCTACGGACACGTGATGCGCGGAGGCGCGGGCGCCGTGCGCTTATTTATCGATCAGCGACGGCCGCTCAAGGAGTTCCTCGCCGACTGGACCGCGACACACGAGTTCGCGCATCTGACCTTGCCTCTGGAGCGGCGAGGCGGCGCCTGGCTCTCCGAGGGCATCGCGAGCTATTACCAGGAGATCCTGCGCGCACGCAGCGGCGGCCTCACCCCGCAACAAGCCTGGCAAGAATTGCACGAAGGTTTCGAGCGCGGCAAACAGGCGAGCGCCGACGCGACCCTGCTCGAAGCGTCGGCGAACATGTACCGCGATAGCGCCTATACGCGCGTGTACTGGAGTGGCGCGGCCATCGCGCTGCTGGCGGATCTGGAATTGCGAAAGCTAAGCGATAACAAACAGTCGCTGGATTCCGCGCTGGAAAAACTTGGGCGTTGCTGCCAGCCGTGGGATCGCGCGTGGTCAGCACGTGAGCTTCTGGCGCGGCTAGATGAACTGACGGGTACAACTGTGTTCACCGAGTTGTATCGCGAGCACGTTTTCTCGAAAGATTTTCCTGAGCTCACGGATGCGTATGCCGAGCTGGGATTAAAGCTGCGCGAAGGCGAGTTTCAATTGCCGCCCGCTCCCAACGCCCACATGCGCGATGCGATTATGCACGGTACGTAGTGACAGAACTAAAACGTGAGTTTCATGCCAAACCGCGTGCCCGTGTTTGAGATGTAGAGCCGGTTAACTGCCGGAAAAGCGGCTCAGTTAGGCGGAGCCTCATTAAAAATTTTCTTGTACTCTCGTACGAAGTCCCTGGGTACATCTCCCAACCACCGCCAGAAGCCTGCGATCCGACGTATGTCCTGCATGGTGACATGGCGTTGATCCAGCATAAGCTTAAGTAACTGGAGCGTGCTCGTGATTTGAACGTGGAACATGCGGGCGAGCGTAGCCATATCCGCATCGTCGGTGACCACCGGAACGCCAAGAACATAGCCGTGAGCCAGGTTACGAACATCGACGCGTGTCGGGCCAGGTACTTCTGTTAGAACGGCCTCCCACATAATCCCCTCGGAGATGGTGATGTCAGCTCTTTGACGCTTAGATAACGTCAGTGGTTTACATCGATTTGCCCTATATTCCGGAGCATCGACCCAGGGAAACTTCGTCTGGAGACGGCGCGAGCGGTCGTATTCGGCCTCCAGCTCTTGCAACACATAAAGGCAATATGCCTTGCTGCCAAATTCCTGGAAAAGGAGCGGATGGATCTCTTTGGCGAGCCGGAAATAAGCATTGGAGTCGAGCAGAAGCTTGGTTTGAGCCATGCCTCCCCCTCATACCTAAAGAAGGCAAGCGGGGAATATACAAACGAAGTGGCCTCTTCCATGAAACATGACACAGCGTTGCTCTAGGCCAAATGCCGGTGCAACTCGCGAGCATCCAACAATGGAATGTCGAGAATGGACTGAATGTAACCGGGCCCTTTTGCCTCTTTGATTAGATACTGCTTGAGAACCGCGACAAACGGGCTTTGAAATAGCTTCTCGACTCTGTCGATATACTCATCCGCCCCTGGAAGATTATCATCAAATAGCGTGGTGCTCACGTTATGGTAGGCCTTACTTAAATTCTTAGCGGCACCGTAAATCGCCGGATCGAGCGAGAGCGGGCGAAGCCCTGCATCGATCGCATACTTGTTGATTTCCCGATAGACCGAGATGGGAGAAATCAGGCTTGCCTCCGCAATCCCCTTGATCCGATTAATTTGCGCTCCTTCACTTCGGGCTGCATGTACGTGCTCCCACGCACGAGCCGCCTGATCCCCTGGAAACAATAATGCTCCAGCAAAAGCATCGGCAAAATCTTCCGCAATATCACCGCGCAACTCGGGCGCCAGAATATGGCCGAGTTCATGCGTCATCCAGAACTTGAAATCGTGAATCTCGCTGTCGATGTTCAAGTAAACCCAAGTAGTCATCGAATCAGGCAAAAAGATGTGCAGCGCATTTTCGTGCCTGTCTTTTTTGCCCCATAGAACTGGAACGAGCACTGCTTGTAGCTCGCCAAATCTATTAATCAGGTGATGAAAATCAATAGCGTCATCAGGGCGCACGCCAATCTCTTTTCTAAATTTTGAGACAACGTCCTGAATGTAGCGATAATCATCGTTGGGCTTCTTCAGCGTCGCCGGACGAACTAATTTGTCGAAAGGAAGATATGGCACCAAACGACGTAGTAAGCGGCCTATATCCTTGGCGTGCGCTATATGCTGTTTCGTGGTCTTTCTGGCTCCCATTTTTCTGAAAGCGACCACGGGTTCGGAGTCGTTGTCTGGACGGACAATTACCTGATCGACTTGGAGATCCAGCCTCAAAGCCAGCTTTAGGAGTTTGTCTGGACGGGGTAACGATTTTCCTTGAAGCCATCTGGAAACTGCCTCGCGAGATACATCCAGTTCGCGGGCGAGCGTGGCCGGATTGACTCCCTTCCGATCCATGGCCTCCTTGACGCGCTCAAGGTTGAGCTGTTTCTCCATACCCTTCGAACCCTACGGAAAATGTCAACTTTTGTCAACATAAATGCCTCATGCCAGCGGGCTCGTGAGTTCGGCGTAGCGACGGAACAGGAAGGCGACGCGCTCGGCGTCGCCGGCGTAGGTTTACTGTCCCCCGTCGGGCATGTAGGCGGCATCTACGGCGCGGTCGAGTTTTGCGTGCGCCTTCGTCAGGTTTGGCGGCATGATGTTCGGATCGTAGAGCTGGGCGAGAGTCGCGCCGGTATGCGCTTTACGGGCGTCGAGCACGTTTTGGGCGGTAGCCTCGATGGCGTCGCGGTGTTTGTCTTCAAGCTTTTGCGGCCAGGGAAAGGTGTTGTAGACCATTGAGCCGGAATATTGGTAACGACCTTCCAACCGCCCAGCACATAAACGCATCCACGCCATGTGCATCGCGGATTGTAGAACGCCGAATAGAAATAGATTCGGCTGCGCGATGATGTAATTCTTGTTGCTGGTGATGACGTCCTTCGTCATCCAGCCGACCGGAACGTAGTGCCGTCGTTCGGAGGACACTTCCGGAATAAGTATGTAATCGGAATCGGGTTGCGATTGATAGAAAAATCTCGTCGGTGTAGACGTGGCACGCTTTGTAGGCGCAGCGCTGCTCGCTTCCCGAAATCTGCGTACAGCCTCCACGCGCTTTTTAACCAAAGGCATTGCATGAAGCTGCGTGGGCGTTGCGTCCACGAGCCAGAGGCAATAACGCTCTTTGCCGTTGATAAATTCTTCCGATCCAATATAGCGTTTTATAAAAGCTTCGGCCTCGGGTTCGTGTGCGAGCAATTCCGTCCGCTCCGCCGGTGTCAGCAGCAGATGCCCGCCATCAGTCGGTTTATTACCGCAGCGCATATTAGGCATCGGCATTAGCGGCTTCGTACGCTTAGCGACGATCAGGTCAGGACCATCGGTCAGATAGGGACTGATATTGCTGACCTGCCGTTCATGCGGAACGCCTTTCACATCGGCATAATCGAACATCCGCTTGTGATCAGCTTCACTGCGCCCGAAGCCGATAATTACGCAATGCACGGCCGCTTTGCCGGGCGCTTCGTTGCTCCACTTGAAGGTGCGGTGAGCAAAGTGAATTTTGACGCCGCGACGAAGTAACTCGCTCCATAACACACCTACCTGCTCGCCCTGCGTGATGCTTTTGGTCGATACAAAGCCGCAGCGAATGCGCTTACGCGCTTCCTCGTCCGCTCGCTCTAATTCGACGAAAA
>JACCYU010000230.1 GCA_013696315.1 Gammaproteobacteria bacterium
GGCATCTTCAAGCGTATCACGATCCGCTGGCGCGCCACGGCCGCGAGCGTACCAGCCGCGCAGCAGCGCCTCCAGGCGCGCGAATTCCTGCTGTGTCAAACCCAGCCGCTCGGCGATGCGCAGCAGCAGGCCACGCTCGGCGACGTTGACGTTGCCGTCGGCAAACGCGGTCTGCAATTGGATTTCCAGAAACACGCGCACCAGATTGGGCTGCCAGCGGCAGGCGCGGCGAAAGCGATCCAGCGCGGCGTCGAGCTCGAAATCATCACGCTTGCCGCGATTAAAGCACGCAATGGCCTCCTCACGCGCCTGTGCGGACAGCGACATGCGCGCCATAAGCGCCTCGGCGACGCCGATTTCGGCCTGCGTCACCGCGCCATCGGCCTTGCTCAAGTGGCCCATGACGCTGAACGTGGTCTCGAAAAAGACATGCTGAATCGAGGTCGTGCCGCCGGCCCCCGCGCGCGGCGTCGCACGCGCGCGGTCTACCCAGTAGCCCGCCACAAGGCCGAGCGCGGCGCCCCAGATACCCGCGGCCAGGTATCCGAACAACGTCATTACAATCCTGCCAGTCCAGGTCATGCTATGCGGGGATCCCTCGAAGTGAATTGATAAAGGCTGTGAAAATCAGGACGTGTAGTGTAGTGCAACCCGGCGCCGCGGACAGGCCGACGCTATGCGGCCAGCATCGCAACACATCTTTGGTCAGCAGCCGCTGCTTCTGAATGGACGCTTTCAGCGGTCCCCTGCATTGGCGAGTGCGGACCGGTGACTGCTACCCTCCGGCCCGATGACCGGCAATGCGGCGTGTATCCTGTATTGCGGAAAGCTCGCGCGGCCGGCGCTCGTGGCTGGGCGGCACGCCGAAAAGATCCCGGTAGCACTTGCTGAAGTGCGGAGCGGAAACGAAACCGCAGGCCAAGGTTACATCCGCGATCGGCATGGTGGTCTGCAACAGAAACTGCCGCGCGCGCGTCAGCCGCAGCTTGAGATAGTACCGGGTGGGCGCGCACTTGAGGTACTGCTTGAACAAACGCTCCAGTTGCCGACGCGATACGTGAACATGGCGCGCGAGATCGTCCAGAGTTAGCGGCTCCTCGACATTGGCCTCCATCAGGGACACCGCCTCGATCAGTTTCGGCTGCCCGAGGCCAATGCGCAGGCGCAGTGGATCCCGCTGATGGTCGTGAAAATTCCGGATGCGTTCGTGAATGAATTCCTCGGAGATGCCGGCGGCGAGTTCGATGCCCTGCTGCTGGCTGATCAGCGTCAGCATCATGTCCAGCGGGGCGATGCCGCCCGAGCAGGTGTAGCGATCCCGATCCATAACGAACAATTCATCGGTGGAGTCGATGCGGGGAAATTCCTCGCGCATACCGGCGATGTTCTGCCAGTGGATGGTGGCGCGGTAACCGTCCAGCAGACCGGCGCGCGCCAGCAGATAGGAACCGGTACACAGTCCACCGAGAATCACATGCCGATGCGCCAGCCGGTGCAGCCAGTTGATTATGGGTTTGTCAAACGACAGGCGCACATCCATGCCGCCGCAGACGAACAGCATGTCCGGCTGTTCCGCCTGATAAATATCGGTGCCGACCGCGAGCGACAAGCCATTGCTGGCGGCGACCGGCTCGCCGTCGAATGTTACTGTGGTCCACTGATAAAGCAATTGCCCGCTCAGGTGATTCGCCATGCGCAAGGGCTCAATCGCGCTTGCAAAAGCGATCATGGAGTAACGGGGCAATTGCAGAAAACCCACGCGCACGGCTACAGCGGCGCCATTCGCCATATTATTATCCCCCCTCTGCGGCTTCGTGACACCGAGCCGTCTTTAGAGCCTGAGACAATATAATAGCGCTGAGCGCGCAAGGACGCCAAGTGAGTTGAATTAAGAGTACCCAGACAATCGCGGCTGGCACGCATTCATTATCGTGCCGGGGTCAGCGCGTTCTGTCAGTTCTCAAGACGCCCTTAGCCGTCAGATGGTCAAGAATGGCGCGGGCGGCCTCGTCTGGCTGTGCGCCCTCGATGCGTTGACCGCGGCTGACCGGCGCCTCGCGTATGGCGCGTAAGCGATCGATCCCGGCGACGCTCCCCTGCCCGCGCGCGCACGGCGGCCGGGCACGCGCGGGACGCTGCTTGAAGATCGGCGCGAGCACGCAC
>JACCYU010000231.1 GCA_013696315.1 Gammaproteobacteria bacterium
CCGCGGCCGCTGATCGAGGACGGCAGCGAGGAGTCCGATTCGACGAGTCTGGTGAACCTGAAAGCGGGTTATCGATTTACGGATCGATTTACGGTGGAGCTTGACGTGTTGAATCTGCTGGATTCGCAGGACTACGACATCACCTATATCTACGCCTTGCGCCTGGCCGGCGAACCAGCCGCGGGTATCGAAGACGAACACTTCCATCCCGTGGAACCGATCACCGCGCGGCTGTACGCGACCTGGCTTTTCTGATCCGTCACGCAAGCGATCAGTTGACGCCGCTAGCCTGTTACTGATACGTCTCCCCGTCGTGTTCGATCCATCCATCGGCGTGACTGGCGTCCGGATCGTGATGCGTCCAGTGAATCAAGCCGCCTTGCGAGGTCCATTCGTATTCACCATAGAACGTCACCTCATCGCCTTCCTTCAGTGCGGCGACTCTTGGCGCGAGATCGATATTGTGCACCACCAGCAAGGATTGTCCCGAGCCCAGCTCGACGATGAAACGCTGATGGCGGCTGCCGTCCAGATCATCGGAAAGTATTCTGGTAACGATGCCGTGGCCTTCGATCTGTAAACCGCTGCTGTGATTTTCGAGAGCGTCGGCGAATGCCTGATCGCTGTTTGAGGCGGGCGCGACCGCTTCGTACTGCGGCAATACTCCGCTCTGCAGAAACCCCACGGTGGTTGCGGCGGCGATGGCGACGACGAGGAGAAATTTCTTCATTTCACGCGTTGTTCAAAATTGAATCGACAGCGGCCGCGGCCGCGCGTGCATTGCTAAACATAACGCGGCCCGAACATGATGACCGCCATGCCGAGCCAGCAGAGACCCACGCCTAGCCAGTCCGTGAAAGTAGGCCGCACGGCATCCACGGCCCACAGCCAGGCCAGCGCTACGCCGATGTAAACGCCCCCATAGGCAGCGTAAACGCGGCCCGCCGCTTGCGGATGCAGCGAGAGCAACCACGCGAACGCGGCCAGGCTTAAAAACGCCGGCAACAGCAGCCACGCGGCACGCCCTTGCCTGAGCCATAGATAAGGCAGGTAACAACCGACGATTTCCGCGATCGCGGTGAGGATGAACAGGCCGAGCGTTTTCAGGATTTCCATGCGGAACCTGCGGCGCTGGATGCGGAAGCCGGATCGCCGTTGGGCACGTTCACTCTTCGGTCGACTAACGCGGCCAGTGCCGAGGAATATGCCGGCCGCTATCGTGACCGCTGGTGAGCTTATAGCTTGCCGTCTAGCCCCATCTGATAATACTTGTGAGTAATCTTGTCCTGGTTTTCCAGCAGCCAGTCGATGCTGGGCTCGTTGCGCATGGCCTTGTGAATGGCCTGCGCCATGGCCTTGCGGTGAATGTCGAACAGCACCTTGTGATCGAGGTTCTTGTCCTCCACCACGGACGGATTCAGCCACACCGAACAGATGATGCCTAGATCGTTGACCTTGTCTTTGGGGATGTCGCCCGCGCGCACCGCGTCCAGCACGCCGTTGGCGATGGCCGCCTGCACCGTGCCCATGAGGATGCCGGTGTATTTGCTGTTGGTGACCGTTACCTTGCTCACGCACAACGTGACGGGGCGCACCTGAATGTCCGTATTCAAAATGGCGAACACGCGGCTGTGTCCTTTCACCTGATCGCCCGTCAAGGTCGCGAGCGCCGTGCCTACTGGCCCGTCCAGTTCGCCGATGACAACTTCAGGTTCCGCCGCGGTGCCAGGCGGTCCGCCCCCAACCAGTGACTCGCCGGACCGGAATACGATTCTTTCGCTCATTAAAGTTTTCCTCTGATTAAAACAATAAGCGCGGAGCCTAGCATGCAATGCGCGGAGGGTGCGAGCACGGGTGAGAATCCTTCAAGCTCGCCGTTCTACGAAGGGTGTTCGACGTTGCACCGCTGCTAGGTACAGCCAGCCTGCGTCGGAATGCAGGTGATACCGAGACCCACCGTTGCAGGTGCGGTACCAGGTATTTTCCTTTCACAGAGATAAGCTGCGCGGGCTTGTCAGCGGCGATGGCGAGAACTTATACTGCTTATAAGATCAGTATTCGCATAAGCGGCATGAACTCACTCACCGCACGACAGACTGAAGTCCTGGAATTCATACGCGATGAAATTGCGACCCGCGGCATGCCGCCGACCGTGGCCGAGATCGCGGCCGGCATGAGGGTAAGCTCGACCAACGGCATTCGCGACCATTTGAAGGCGCTGGCGCGCAAGGGCGCCATCGAACTGATTCCGTCGGCCTCACGCGGCATTCGCCTCATTGAAAACAAAGATCATGGGCTGCCGATTGTCGGCCGGGTCGCTGCGGGCAGTCCGATCCTGGCCGAGCAGCACATCGAGTCTTATTGCCGGCTGGATCGCGCGCTGTTTAAACCCAAAGCCGATTACCTGCTGCGCGTCAAAGGCACGAGCATGCGCGACGCCGGCATTCTGGATGGCGATCTGCTGGCGGTGCACAAGATCGCAGAGGCGAGATCGGGACAGATCGTGGTCGCGCGCCTGGACGACGAGGTGACCGTCAAGCGCCTGCGCCTCGCCGGCCGCAAGGCCCGGTTAGAAGCGGCGAACCCCGAGTTCGAGCCAATCGAGATCGACCTGCGCCACACCGCGCTTGTCATTGAAGGGCTGGGCGTGGGCGTGATTCGTAACCGCAATCTTTAAGCAAGGGTGTCAATCATCCTGACATGGAGGACATGAAATGGATATCTCGCAAGCGTTGCAAACCGTCCGCTCCCTGGCGGATGGAACCGATCCCATCACCGGAGAAGTATTTCCGGATGACAGTCCTTATCAACATCCGCGAGTCATACGTTCGCTGTACGAGGCGGTGAAGGCGCTGGAGCGCGCCGAAGAAAAGCAGCGGCGCGAGCATCGCCTGCCGGGCAACGCCGGCAAAGCCTGGAACGATGAAGAAGACAAGCTTCTGGTCGAGCGCTTCGACGCAGCCATGTCGACCAAAGAGTTGGCGCAGCAACACAATCGCACGGAAGGCGCGGTTCAGGCGCGACTGGAGAAACTGGGCAAACTGCCGCTCACGACGCGCCCGCGTTTCGCCGACCGCCCATTCTCAACGAATGGACAAGGCCGGGCTTCCTGAGTCGCGTTGGGCATGCAGGATATACATGAAGAGTACGCTTGTTGAGTTACTGGCCGAAGTACGCAATGCCTACGAGGCATCAGACATCGAGACCGGCTTTGCCGCGTTAGACGCGGCGTTGCCGGGGGGTGGATGGCCGGCTGGCGCCCTGACTGA
>JACCYU010000232.1 GCA_013696315.1 Gammaproteobacteria bacterium
TACGTGTTCCGCTGCATGGTCAACGACAACATTCCGATGAACGCCGGCTGCCTGAAGCCCATCGAGATCGTGTTCGGAGAAAACTCGATGCTGTCGCCGAAATACCCCGCCGCGGTGGTGGCCGGCAACGTCGAGACGAGCCAGGCGGTGACCGACACGCTGTTCGGGGCGCTGAACGCGCTGGCCCCGGCGCAAGGGACGATGAACAACTTCAACTTCGGCAACGACCGCCACCAGTATTACGAGACGATCGCGGGCGGCTCCGGCGCAGGGCCCGACTTCGACGGCACGAGCGTCGTGCAGACGCACATGACCAACTCGCGCCTGACCGATCCCGAAGTGCTTGAATTCCGCTTGCCGGTAAGGCTCGAAAGCTTCGCGATCCGCAAAGGATCGGGCGGCGACGGCAATCATCGCGGCGGCGACGGCGCCGTGCGGCGCGTGCGCTTTCTGGAGCAAATGACGGCGTCGATCCTGTCGAACGGTCGGCGCGTACCTGCCTTCGGCGTGGCCGGCGGCCTGCCCGGTGCGCCTGGCAACAACCGGATCGAGCGCGCCGACGGTCGCACGGAGGTGCTCGAACACATAGCCTCCGCGCCGATGGAGCCGGGCGATATCTTCGTCATAGAGACGCCGGGCGGCGGCGGTTATGGCAAGCCACGACGATAGGTGCATGACGGACACTCATTAGCGATCGTATACTTGATGCAAGGCCGTATAAGAATTATGCTAGGGCATGCGTCGAATTATTAATATTTGCTTGGATTTTATCGGCTTACCGGGCGACTTGGATTCGCTCATCAAGTTTTTGGATTTCCGGCAGGGATCGGAATTGTGAGCGGCGCTCTGCCCCCTATTGTAGGCGGGTACTGGGCATGGGTGCCGCTGGGTGCCGTTGTAGGTTTCGCCTTTGCGATGATGGCGCTTTCTTTCATTCTTCAAGTAAGAAAACGTGCAACGATTTTCCAACAAATTTCAATTGATGGAGTTGGCATCATGGATGTTGGCGTAGTGGGCCTAGACGGTTCAGAGAAGCTGCATAAACTCACGAACCTAACTTTAAAATGTACGCTTCGTAATCATAGCGAGCAAACTGTTTTCTATAGCTTAAGGCGTGTCACACACTCAGTCCAAGGAAGGACCCCGACTCGGAGTATGGAAGAACAAGTCAATATTGTTCACGCAAAATCTATTCAACTATTTTCGCTCGCGACTCTGCCAGATATAGAGCTTGGGCATGATCTGCCGAAAGGACATATAGACTTAGAAATTGCATATGGTCCTAGTAAGGACAATCTGCGTTACCTATTCAGGTATGAAAGCACACCCCTTATCGGGTGGACGTATTATGCCGAAAGAAAATCAGGTCAGTTAAATATCATTTCACCGATCAAGCGCATTGCGCATGAGAGGCGTGCTACTGGTTTCTTAGTAAATGGCAAATCTCGGAATGCGTGTTAGACGGAGATTAACTCTTTGTACTCAAGTTTTCCTGAATTGATGAGCTTATTGATAGTGTCTCTGAATAACCAAGCGTTGTCCCTGTTATTGAAACGCCATTCCATTTCGTCGAGGTAGGCATCCAGATGTTTCGCACTGATGTTGTGGTAAGAACCAGCGACAGCACGCTTGAGAAGGCTCCAAACGTTCTCAATGCTATTTGTATGAACGTCACCACGCACATATTCTTTGATGCTGTGATTCACCGTCTCATGGCGTGTGTCGTCATCTGCAATACCGCCATATGCCGCCCAATCATCGGTATAGATAACTTCCGCGTCTGGCGCGACATGTTCCTTGATAAAGGCGTGCAGAGATTTACGGTCACGGCCTTTAACAACCTGAAGGCGAATCTTGCCGCCGCGTTCGATAACGCCAACGACGATAGTTTTATTGCCTTTGTATCCGCGTCCTTTACCTGTGGTCTCGCCGCCGATGTACGTCTCATCGACTTTGATTCGGCCTCTAAGCGTAGGCTCGGAAACTTCGCTCATGGCGGCTCTAATACGATGACAGAGATACCATGCTGTTTTGTAAGAAACGCCGAGCGTGCGTTTAACTTGATTAGCAGATACGCCTTTTCTGGATTCTGTCATCATGTAAATGGTCAGAAACCATTTCCACAACGGAAGGTGGCTGTCGTGGAAGATCGAACCGGCAGTAACAGAGAATTGGTAGCGGCATGAATCACAATCGTATTGGTTACGCTTAGCGATTGTCGAAATGACTTTGCCGGCGCAACGTGGGCAGTCAATGGCATTCGGCCAGCGAAGCTCTTTTAGATACTCGCGACACTTATCCTCGCTGCCAAACTCCTCTATGAGCTTTACCAAGTTGATTTCTTGTTTGGGTTCGGATGGTTTTTTCTTAGCAACCACAACGGCCATGTGAGTACCTATGTCAAAGCAAAAAAAGCCTGTTACTGACTTAACGACCGAAGAGACTATCAAGCGCCTTTTCCCTAAGAAGGTTCGAGAGAAGGCTAAGGAAGTCGCGCGTGAAAAAGACAAACCTAAAAAGCGCGAAATATCCCTATAAACATAGGATAAGGCATTACTTACCTTGCGTCAAGTAGATGATCACGCACTCATTCAGCCGCCGCCACCCGAGCTGGCCTGGTGACCTCTTCGGGGCTTGTATGCGTGTCGCTTTCGCCCTGAGCCAGAACCTCGGCGAGAACGGCTGCGAGCAGGCGACGGCGGGTGGCGGTGGCAAGGTCAAGGCTCGCCTCCAGCCGGTCGCACAACGCCATCAGATCATCGACCTTGGCGACGATGCGGTGTTGTTCGGCGAGAGGCTGGAGGGGAATCAGAACCGAAATCAGGATCTCGAGATTGATATTCTTTTGAGCCGTTGCGGGCGCGAACTCTAGGAGGTTCGCTTTGGCGGTTCGAACGAAATATTCAAAGTATCTCGCATTCTCGAACATCGACGCAGGAACAAACCCGACGACACTATCGGGGAAACAAGCATCGAAGCCCAATATCCCGCTGTCCGCGATATTGGCCGCGATGGTGATACAAAGCGCCCCTCTTCGCCATTTGAAGCTCTGCGACAAACCGAAGTCGTTGTATTTACTCGTGTAGGTCTCGATGGCGCCCTGTGATCGCGCAACGTCACCCGTTTGGATCATCAGATGCGTGCCGCCAACGAAGAGCGCCGGATCGTTGCGAGGGCGGTGTTTCGATTTGCCTCTGCCGAATGTGCCAAGTTCGGGGAAGCGTCCCCACTCCCATCCTAGAGGCGGGGCGAATGGGGCATGGTCCAAGTCGGGTTCCGGCTGGAGTTCTTGGCGCTTGGCCTTTCCCTCTTTGACCAGACGCGCCTTTTCCTTCGCGATCCGCTTCAGCAGTTCTGACGCCGGTCCGTCGCTCGCATCCTGCGGCACGAGCTTGCCGCGTACGGCGAGGTTGAGGATGGTCTGGCGGAGTTGCTTGATCTGGTCGGGGCGTGTGGTGAGGGCCGGCAGCGCGTCGAGCGCGAAGCGGGCGTCGGCCTGGAAGCTTTCGGGATCGGGCGCGTTGAGGCGGGCGAGGCTCGCCGCCGCCAGCCGGTTGCGCGTCGCCTCGCGGCTTCCCCGCGCCGCCTCCAGCCGGTCGCACAACGCCATCAACTCATCGACCTTGGCGACGATGCGGTGCTGCTCGGCGAGCGGTGGGAGGGGAAAAGGAATTGCAGCGACGATCTTGCCCGACACTTCCTTGAACGTGGTGCCCGGCGCATTGGCGTCGATCTCTGGCGCGAATGCCCTCATTGCGGTTGCGATGAAGCGCGAGCAGTCCGCGATGTAGGGAACGATCGACTTGAAGCCCTGATTGGTCGAAATTGGATTGGCGGCGATGGCAACGTAGCCGATCGGTGCCCGGCTGGTGAACAACACCGTGCCCTTCGGCATGACGGTTGCCGATGAAGCCCGCGATCCCTTTTCCGACAGATCGCGGGAACCTCGCGAGATGTAGAGGTGTGAGTAGCCACCAAGATCAGCCGGCGGCAGCCACGGAACGCCCTCGCCGGGCTCTGCGAAGTTGTCAGCATCGGCGGCCGGTGGCGTGCCGCCGCCAACGATTGCGCCGACTGCATCAAGCCGCACCCATCTCCACGTCACCGGGATCGCGAAAGGCTCGTCGAGGTCGTTGCCGCTATCAAGGTCACGCGGCTTGCGAAGCTCACCCGTCTTCACCAGCCGCGCCTTCTCCTTCGCGATCCGCTTCAGCAATTCCGACGCCGGTTCGTCGTTCACATCCTGCGGCACCAGCTGGCCGCGCACGGCCAGATCGAGAATGAAGCGGCGCAGCCGCGCAATTGCGTCGGGCGCGTCCACAACGCGTTCATAGTGGGCCAGCAGGCGTTCGGCGTTCACGCCTCGGGCGCGCCTTCAGAGGGAATGAGCGGTGACAGTGTGGCGATCAGAGGGCCGAGCTCTTCTGTGACCACTGACCAGACAATGTCCAGATCCTCCTCGGCATAACCGTGAATCAGCCGGTGGCACATCCCGGTGATCTCGCGCCAGGGGATTTCCGGGTGCGCCGCCCGAAACTCAGGCGAGACGTGGCTGGCAGCCTCGCCGATCACTTCCAGCGAGCGGATCACCGCGTTCTGGTGCAGGCGGCTCGTGCAGAACGTTGCTTCGTCCATACCGGCCACGAAGTCGCGCGCATCCTGCGGGGGCGAGCAGCATGTCGAGCAGAAGCGATTGATCCTTTTCCGCACGCGCGGCCATAGATAGGTCACCCATAAACAGGTTGAGCGTCCTTCAGGATACTGCGGCGGCGAATGTAGTTTCGGCTTTGATCCAACGTCTTACGCTCCACCAGATCGACCCGCCGCCCAAAAAGCCGTTCCAGCGCCTCGGCAAGATCGAAAAACTGCGCCAGCGAAGCCATCCGGCTATCAGGGATGAACTCCACAAGAAAATCTGCGTCGCTGGTGGCGGGATCGAAATCGACTCCCCGCGCGGCCGAACCAAACACTTCAAGCCGCGCCACGTCATAGCGCCGGCAGAGCGCAATCAACTCATCCCGCTTCTCAGCGATATCCGCGTGCATGGTGGCCTCCAATCGCCGTGCTAGCGTAGTTTTCCATTTCACCATTCAACGGGTGAGCGCCTCGGCGAGGATCGCCTTCAACTGGTCGCGATAGCGCGCCGTCTCGGCCTCGGCGGCGGCGAGGTCGGCCAGCAGCGTTTCCGGGTCGCCGTGGTCGTCGGCCACCGCGTGCGGGTTCTTGATATCGAGGTTGTAGCCGCGCGCCTTCACCTCCTCCGCCGTCACATTCCACGCCTGCGGCGACACCTGGCGATCCTGGCGCGCGTTACCGCCCCACCAGTCGATGCAGCCCTGCAGATGCGCGAAGCGGATCGGCTTGGTCATCGAATAGGCTTTCTGTCCTTGCGGAACATGGTGCTCCCAGAACCAGATGTCTCTTGTCGGCGCGCCCTTCTCGAAAAATAGAAGGTTGGTGCCGATCGAGGCATAGGGCTTGAACACGGAATTGGGCAGGCGGACGATGTGTGGAGGTTGCACTCCTCCATCAGGTGTTCCTTCAGCCGCGTCTTGACGCCCTCGCCAAACAGCGTGCCATCCGGCAGCACGACGGCGGCGCGGCCGTCCTGTTTCAGCAGGCGCACGATCAGCGCCAGGAACAGCTCTGCGGTTTCCTTGGTGCGGAATGTTGGAAAGCCGTTCTCGATGCCGTCTTCTTCTTTCCCTCCAAAGGGCGGATTGGTGAGCACGATGTCGACGCGCTCGTCCTTCGTCCAACTGACCAAGGCGCGGCGAAGCGTATTGTCATGACGAACGAAGCTCGGGTCCTCGATGCCGTGTAGCAGCATGTTGGTGACGCACAGCATGTGGGGAAGCTGCTTCTTCTCCACCGCGCGCAGGGCGGCCTGCATGTTCGTCTCATCCTCGGGCCGCCTGACGTGACGCTTGCGCATATGGCCGATTGCACAGGTAAGAAAGCCGCCGGTGCCGCAAGCGGGATCGAGCAGTATCTCGCTGGGCTTTGGGTCGATGCGGTCGGCCATGAAGGCCGTCACGGCGCGTGGCGTGTAGAACTCGCCCGCGTTGCCGGCCGACTGAAGGTTGTTGAGAATCTGGCAGGCCCGGCGACCGCCGCCGTGTAGTAAGGGATGTATTCGAAGACGCCTACGCCGGGAATGAACTCCAGAAGCGCGTCGCCGGTGATTCCTTCCGGGTCCGCCGCCCGTGATCGCCATTGCGGCTCTTCAGGAGCTGGCGAGCAGTAGCTACCGCGCATGACTTCGAATTCCTGGTCCTGGTCATCGATGATCTTGAGGAAGAACATCCAGCAAAGCTGGCTGATGCGCTGGGCGTCGCCATCGACGCCGACATCCTGGCGCATGATGTCCTGAATGGCTTTAACGGTTGTGCGGGCAGACATGGTCGGCTGGTGTGGTTCGCGGATATAGGGACGCGAGGCTATTGACAGTTGCGTAGATCGTTAACAGGTTGAGTAACTTGTCATTCTGAGGCCCCTTCGCTTTGCTCAAGGCCTGCCCTGAGCTTGCGAACGGGATAAACTCCGGCCGAAGAATCTCCAGTTTCCGAGGGAAAACCAGATGCTTCACTCCGAGATCCTTCGCTGCGCTCAGGATGACAGCTTTATTTGTTAAGTACTTATGCAAGACTCTATAAGCTGCTGCTTGAGATTTGCCTAGGTTATACCGCCTCCTCGTAGAGGGCTTCCTGTAACTCAGTCGTGGCCTGCTCGTATTCAGCCTGACCGCCAAAGGATTTGATGAGCTGCAAAGGCGTGCCCGGGCTTGTGAACGGCGAGATACGCAGCACATTTTTGTCGTCGAAGTTGAGCACGCCCTCGTCCGCGTACTTGGCGAGCAGCCCGTCGAGCACCGCGCGCGCCTGATCGCCGTACCTTGCGAGGGCATCGCGCTTTTTTACGTTCGCGGCCCGTTCACGTCGAGTGAGCGGTTTCGCGTCGAACGCAATGTGGCATATGAAATCGAACGGATCGACGTCTTTACCCAGTTCTTCGGCGATTTGTGCGAGTGGCAGCCCTTCTGCCTCAAGTTCTTCGAGAATTGCCTGCTTGCGCCGGCTGGTTTTCCAGCGCCTGAAGTCGTCGAGGCTCGCGTATCGTTTCGTCAACGCCTTTTTCGTGAAATCGCGCAGACTCTCGGTTACGAGCTTGCCGTCCTCGTCGAGGTATTCGATGCGCTCAGCGACGATGACTGCGCTGACGCCTTCCACGTAGACCTTCTTTTTCTTGCGACTGTCGGGCGAGCCTAGGTCAGTCAGATCATCGATGATCGTTTCATCTGCATCTGGCTGGGCTGGAAAGGTCTCGCCCTCTTGATCGGACGGAGGCACATCGTCAGGCGGCGCCATTGGCTCGTCCTCGCCCGGCCCGTAAATCTGCACCGGTTCGCCGTCGAACTCTGGCTCCGCAAAATGACTGGTCGCACCGCGAAAGTCGATGAGCGTGAAATAGAACTTGCGGGTGTCCTCATGTACACGCGTGCCACGGCCGACGATCTGCTTGAACTCGGTCATCGAGCGCACCTCGCGATCAAGCACGATCAGCCTGCAGGTCTGCACATCGATGCCGGTCGAAAGAAGTCGCGAAGTGGTGACCAGCACGGGATATCTGGCTTCCGGATCGATAAAATTGCCGAGCTGGTCCTGCCCCTCCTTGTCGTTGCCGGTGATGCGCATGACGTAGCGGTGATTCTCGGCGCACAAGTCACCGTTCTCATTCGTCAGCGCCTGACGCATCCGCGCCGCATGCTCCTGATCGACGCAGAATACGATGGCTTTCTGAAAGCGATCGCCACTCTCCTTCAGAAACTCGGTGACCTTTCTCGCGACCAGTTTTGTCCGTTCGTCCAGAACCAGCGTGCGATCAAAATCTCTGGCGTTGTAAACGCGATCCGCGACCTCCTCGCCCACGCGGTCGAGCTGACCTTTTTCGGGCCGGTAACCCTCCACATCCCTGTCGATGTGGACCTTGACCACCTTGTACGGAGCAAGAAAGCCGTCGCGGATGCCCTGCTTCAGGGAATACGAATAAACCGGGTCGCCGAAATAATGAATGTTGGAAACATATTTCGTCTCGTTGGGCGTGGCGGTCAGGCCGATTTGGGTGGCGTTTGAAAAGTATTCGAGGATTTCACGCCACGCTGAATCCTCCGCTGCACTGCCGCGATGACACTCATCAATCACGATCAGATCGAAGAAACCGGGCGAGAACTCGCGAAACAGCTTTTGCCTTTCCTCCGGGCCGGTAATCGCCTGATACAGACCCAGATAAATCTCGTATGCAGGGTCGATCCGGCGTTTTTTGTCCAGGGCCAGAGTGAGGTCAATTTTGGCGCCATCAGCGCGATCGATGGTCCTGGCTTTGGTCGAGAGCTTGGCCATCTTGCCGCCAAACGGCCGAAAGTCATTGACCATGGTCTGGTCGATCAGGACATTGCGGTCGGCCAGAAACAGAATGCGTTTCTTGCGGCCCGCTTTCCACAATCGCCAGATAATCTGAAAGGCGGTGTAGGTCTTGCCAGTGCCGGTCGCCATCACCAGCAGGATGCGGTTCTGCCCTTTGGCGATTGCCTCGACCGCGGCATTGATGGCGTTGACTTGATAATAGCGCGGTGCCTTGCCACTACCGTCGTCGTAGTAGTGTTGAAGGACCATTTCCTCGGTTTCTGGTGTCAAGCCCTTCCACACGCGATAGCGTGTCCACAGATCGGCCGGCGACGGGAAGGCATCAAGAGCGAGGTGGGTCTCGCTGGCGCCGCCGATCGATGTGCGATCATGGAACATGAAGCCGTCACCGTTCGACGAAAAAACGAACGGTATGCCAAGCGTTTCCGCATATTCGAGGCCTTGCTGCATGCCCTCGCTTACGCCGGAGGAGTTGTCTTTTGCCTCGATCAGAGCCAGCCGGATGTTCGGCCTGTAATAGAGAAGTCAGCGCGCTTGCCCTTGCCACGGCTGACGAGCTTGCCGCGCACGATGATGCGGCCCCTGGTGAAACTCACCTCTTCCCGTATCTGCGACATTTCATCCCAGCCCGCGCGCCGCAAGGCGGGCGTGATGAATTTTGTGCAGATGTCGCGTTCGCTTAAACCCGATTTGTCCATCGTGTTTTTAGCAGCCTCGACTCACTTATGCGAAGGGTCCGTTTTAGCGATAAGTGATAGATGCCTGTCACCCAATCTGTCTGGCGACAGGTCTCTTATCTCGAGCCATCGCCTCTTTTTCCCAGAACAGCAACGGATACGCGGGTCGTGTGCGTGAACAAGTCCCAGAGACATACAGGATTGTAGCGTGACTTTGCTTATCGTCATCGCGCTTATAACGAATGTCGTTGCTGGACTATGCGCTGCGACCATGGGGAGCGTGCGTCACAAGCGCGATGCGTAGTTTTCGCTGGGACTAGAAGAGCAGCTTGAACACCGCCGCGATAATGCCGAGCAGTCCCGCGACGATCGACATGATACTGATGATGCCGCCGCGGATGCTCGGTGCGGCAGCCAGCACCATGCCAATGACACCCAGTACGATTGCGGCGATCGCGAGCGCAAACCCCAGGAAGGCTCCGAAGAAAAAGCTGGCGATAGCCGCGCCGATTGCAAGCAGAGAGGGAAGACTGTATTCCGGATGCCGCCCCCGTGTCGCGTGATTCTGGTTCATGAGTTTGCCTCAAGGTTTGTTAGCCGGGTTGGATGTCAACGGACTTCTGTGAACTGCCGCGGACACTGCGGGCATAAAAAAACCCACGTTTCTGCGGGCTTAAGAACTTTGACGGACATTGTCGAAACTTCAAATGGTAGCGGGGGCAGGATTCGAACCTGCGACCTTCGGGTTATGAGCCCGACGAGCTACCGGACTGCTCCACCCCGCATCAAAAGGTAAGACCCGAATCCTAAGCCGGCAAGTGTACTTATCCCAACTGTCTATTTCAAGGCACATCGCCTGCCAGATAATTCGGCACCAACTGCGTGCTGACACGGCGTGGCCTCGCTGCCGCGGTTCGGCTTCACCGGCCGCCGACGGCCATCGCGCACAGCGACATCAAACCACCGGGGAAAAGAAACAGCCCGAGCATCGAAAGCCCGTTGATGCTGAGCGCGACGTTCATAACCGGGTTGCTGGAGAGCGGCCTGTCGGTCTCCGCTTCGGTGAAGTACATGAACCAGACCACGCGCAGATAGTAAAACGCGCCCACGATCGAGAACACCACCGCGTAGACCGCGAGCCACACCATGTCGACCTGGATCACCGCCTGCAGTACGGACAGCTTCGCGTAAAACCCGACGGTCAACGGCACGCCGGTCATGGCGAACATCAGCAGCAGCATCATGAACGCGAACCAGGGGCTGCGCGCGCTGAGGCCCTTGAAGTCGTCCAGGTTCTCGGCCTCGAAGCCGCGCTCGCTTAGCCACAGGATCATGCCGAACGCACCCAGCGCCATCAACGAATACACCAGCATGTAGAACATCGCGGCGGCATAGCCTTGCCTAGTGCCCGCGAGGATGCCCAGCAGCACAAAACCTACGTGCGAGATCGCGGAATACGCCAGCATGCGCTTGAGGTTCGATTGCGCGATGGCGACCACGTTACCCAGCCCGATCGACAGCGCCGCCAGCAGCGCGAGCATGCCCTGCCAGTCGGATTGCAAACCTCCAAGACCGTCGGCCAGCAGGCGCATGAACATCGCGAACGCGGCGACCTTGGAAATCGTGCCGATATACAACGTTACCGAGGTGGGCGCACCGTGATAGACATCCGGCAGCCACATGTGAAATGGCGCCGCACCCAGCTTGAACGCGAGCCCGACTATCACGAACGACAGGCCGAACAGCAGCGCCACATTCACCTCACCGGCGACCAGCTCGCGCGCGACTTCGGGAATGACGAGGCTGCCGGTGAGTCCATACAGTATCGACATCCCATACAGCAGCATGCCGGAGGCGATGGCGCCCAGCACGAAGTATTTCATGGCTGCCTCGCTGGCCTGATCCGAGTCGCGATCCAGCGCCACCATCGCGTACAGGCACAGCGACAGCAACTCCAGACCGAGATAAATGGTGATGAAACTATGGGCGGAAATCATGACCATGGTGCCCAGCATGCCGAACAGACCGAGCACGCAGTATTCGCCCTTGAACAAGTCGCGTTCTTTCAGATAGTCGCGCGAATAGACGAATGTCGTGGCGGTCACCAGATACACGAATGACTTCAACACCATCGCCAGATGATCGGCCACGTAGCTGCCGCCGAACGTCGGCTGCGCGCGTGGATCGTACACTGCCCAGGTAATCAACAGCGCACCGACCAGACTGATCTGCGTAAGCCAGTAAGTCACATCACGCTGCGCGTCCTTGAGAAACAGATCCGCGACCAGAATGACGCATCCTGCCGCAAGCACGAAGATCTCCGGCGCGGCCGGCGCGAAGTCGGGTATCACGATATTCATATTGCTAACGATTGGGTCCGCGAAGTACGCGAAGGGTGCAAAATCATATCATTCACTTATTGGCGTCATTTGCGTTTTTCGCGGACATTCGTGCGTTCATAGTTTCGATACCGCCACGTGCCGCAGGAGGTTCTCCACCGAAGAGTGCATCACGTCCAGCAGCGGCGCCGGCCACACACCCAGCAGCAGCACGACCGCCGCCAGCAGCCCCAGGATCAGAAATTCGCGCTGGTTGAGGTCGCTTAGCGCCGCCACGTGCTCATTGGCCACCGGCCCGAACACCACCCGCTTGACCATCCACAAGGTATAGGCCGCGCCCAGCACCAGGATGGTCGCAGCCAGCAGCGCATACCAGAAGCCGGCCTTGAAGCTCGCGAGTATCACCATGAATTCGCCAACAAAGCCGGAGGTGCCGGGCAAACCGGCGTTGGCCATGGCGAACAGCACGAAAAACGACGCGAACACCGGCATGGTGTTCACCACGCCGCCGTAGTCGGCGATGCTGCGGCTGTGCATGCGATCGTACAGCACGCCCACGCACAGAAACATCGCGCCCGAGACGAAGCCGTGCGATACCATCTGCGTGATGCCGCCCTCGACACCCAGCGCCGCGCCCTGCCCGCTGTTCGAGGCGTCCAGCAAACGGAAGACGAGAAAAAAACCCAGGGTTACGAAACCCATGTGGGCGATAGAAGAATATGCAATCAGCTTTTTCATGTCCTGCTGCGCCAGCGCCACGAAACCTATGTAAACCACCGCGATCAAGGACATCAGAATGATCAGCCAGTCCAGCGCCGCGCTCGCGTCCGGCGCGATGGGCAGGCTGAAGCGCAGAAAGCCGTACCCGCCGATCTTCAGCAGGATCGCCGCCAGGATAACCGAACCGCCGGTGGGCGCCTCCACGTGCGCGTCGGGCAGCCAGGTGTGCACCGGCCACATCGGCACTTTCACGGCGAACGCGGCCAGAAATGCCAGGAAGATCAGCGTCTGCTCCGTCAGGCTTAACGGCAGCCGATGAAAATCCAGGATCGCGAAACTGCCGGTTTGTGCGTACATGTAGATCAGCGCCACCAGCATGAACACCGAACCCAGAAAGGTGTAAAGAAAGAACTTGATCGTCGCGTAGATGCGTCGCTCGCCGCCCCAGATGCCGATGATCAGGAACATCGGGATCAGCATGCCTTCGAAAAATACGTAGAACAGCACCGCGTCCAGCGCGACAAACGTCCCCACCAGAAGTCCTTCGAGAATCAGAAACGCGGCCATGTATTGCGCCACGCGACGCTGGATTACTCCCCAGCCGGCGATCACGACAAGCACGGTCGTAAACGTGGTGAGCAGGATCAACGGCATGGAAATGCCGTCCACGCCAACGTGATAGTTGATATTGAACGTATCGACCCAGGGCGTGAGCTCGACGAACTGCATCAGCGGCGTGGCGCGATCGAAGCCGGTGAAGAGCGGAATGCTCAAGAGGAAGGTCACCACCGATGCACCCAGCGCCACGCGACGCGCGGTGTCCGGCGCTTGATCGCCCGCCACCAGCGCGGCGACACCGCCGAAAATCGGCAGCCAGATGACCAGGCTTAGAAGAGGTATTGAAGCACTCATGAAATCCCCCCACCTTTTCCAAAGGGGAGAAAGTCAGCATCCTTTTTAAAAGGAGGGAAAGTCAGCATCCTTTTTAAACAGGAGGAAATGGCAGCGTCGATGAACGGGTCGTTAGACAAAGGCAAACGCGCTCAACAGCAGCAGCAAGCCAATAATCATCACGAACGCATAGTGATAAAGATAACCGGTCTGCGCGAGGCGCGCCCGTCCCGAGAGCCAGCCGACCATGCGCGCGGTGCCATTGACCATCGCGCCATCGATGATGCTCACGTCGCCCGCCCGCCACAGCACATGCGCGAGCCCGCGGCCGCCGCCGACGAGGACGTGCTCGTTGAATTCGTCGAAGCCGTATTTGCGCTGCAAAATAGCGCTCGCCCAGAAAAAGCGCCGCTCGATCACCGCCGGCAGATCAGGCCGCTGGATATAAAGCCACCAGGCCGTGGCAAGGCCCGCGAGCGCCAGCCACACCGGCGGCGCAGTAAGCCCATGCAGGATATAACTCAGCACGCCGTGATAGTGGTGCGCGAGTTCGCCCAGCACGTCATGCGCGGGAGCCACTTGAATTGCGTCATCGAAAAATCCGCCGAACAGGAGCGGCCCGATCACGAAACCCGCGATCACGGACGGCAGCGCGAGCGCCATCAGCGGCCAGGTGATCACGCGCGGCGATTCGTGCAGGTGCGCCTTGAGGTGTGGATCGATGCGCTCCGGCCCATGAAACACGAGAAAGAACATCCGGAATGTATACAACGCGGTAACGAACACGCCGGTCAGCACCAGCCAGTACGCCAGGCCCGAACCCGGCAGATGCGAGGCGTGCACGGCCTCGATGATGGCGTCCTTGGAGAAGAATCCCGAAAACCCGGGAAAGCCAATCAGCGCCAGCGAAGCCGAGAGCGCCGTCCAGTACGTGACCGGCATGTACTTTTTCAGACCACCCATGCGGCGGATGTCCTGCTCGTGATGCAGGGCGACGATTACCGATCCCGCGGCCAGGAACAGCAACGCCTTGAAAAATGCGTGCGTCATCAGATGGAAAATGCCGGCGGCGTAGGCCGACGCGCCAAGGGCGACGGTCATATAACCGAGCTGCGAGAGCGTGGAATACGCCACCACGCGTTTGATGTCGTTCTGAACGATGCCGACCAGCCCCATGAGAAACGCGGTCAGCGCGCCGATCACCATGACGAACGACAGCGCCGTCTCCGAGAACTCGTACAGCGGCGACATGCGCGCGACCATGAAAATGCCCGCGGTCACCATGGTCGCGGCATGGATCAGTGCGGAAATCGGCGTTGGGCCTTCCATCGAATCGGGCAGCCACACGTGCAGCGGCATCTGCGCGGACTTGCCCATCGCGCCGATGAACAAGAGAATACAGATGACCGTCACCAGCGACCAATCGGCGCCCGGTAGCACGGCAATGGTCTCGCCCGCTAGGGCTTGCGCCTGCCCGAACACCGCGAAATAGTCGAGGCTGCCGGTGTAGGCGACGATCGCCGCGATGCCCAGCACGAAGCCGAAGTCGCCGACCCGGTTAACCAGGAACGCTTTCAGGTTCGCGCGGATTGCGCTCTCGCGCGTGTACCAGAAACCGATCAGCAGATACGACACCAGCCCCACCGCTTCCCAGCCGAAAAACAACTGCAAAAAATTGTTGCTCATCACCAGCATCAGCATGGAGAAGGTGAATAGCGAGATGTAGCTGAAGAATCGCTGATAACCGGGGTCGTCGTGCATGTAGCCGATCGTGTACACGTGCACCATCAACGACACGAAGGTGACGACCGTCATCATCAGCGCGGTCAGATTGTCGATCAGAAAACCCATCTCGAAACGGATGCCGTCCGAGACCATCCAGGTGTAGATCGATTCGTTGAACACGGGCGCGCCGTTGATGGCGATATGCCAGAACGCCACCAGCGACAGCAGAAACGACAGGCCGATCGCGCCGATGGTCACCGAATGCGCGCCGGTCCGGCCGATTCGTGTGCCGAACAGCCCGGCGACGATCGCGGCCAGCAGCGGCGCAAACGCGATGATCAGATAAACGAGCTCCATACCTTAGCGTCCGCAATCGAGCGGCGTTAACTGCGAACGCGCAAAGGACGCCAAGGCAAACCTTAAATCATTCATCGATTTTCTTTGCGACCTCTGCGTACTTGCGGTGAACCAGATCTTGAATGACACCTGCTAGCCCTTCATCTGATCCAGGTCCTGCACGTTGATCGTCTCGCGGTTGCGGAACAGAACCACGAGGATCGCGAGCCCGATCGCGGACTCCGCCGCCGCCACCGTGAGGATGAAGAACACGAACACCTGACCCGCGATATCGTTGGCGTAGTATGAGAACGCGATAAAATTCATGTTGACCGCCAGCAGCATCAGCTCGATCGACATGAGCAGCACGATCACGTTTTTGCGGTTCAGAAAGATGCCCGCCACGCTCAACGAAAACAGGATCGCGCCGAGGATGAGAAAATTGGAAAGCGGGATCACGCACCACTCCTCGCGCAAAGACGCAAAGACGCAAAGTTATCGACGCGCGCGTGCTTTTTTCGATTCACTGCGGAAAACCTTATTGCCTTTTAGTGCTTTGCGGCTTAGCGTCTTTGCGCGAACATCACTTGCGCGCGACGCGCGGCTCACTCGGCATGCTGACCAGCCGCACGCGTCCGGCCCTGCGCGCGCCGATCTGCGCGGCCGGGTCCTGATACTTGTTCTCCGGTCGACGGCGCAAAGTCAGGGAGATCGCGGCGATAATCGCGACCAGCAGAATCACCGCCGCGATCTCGAAGGGGTAGACATATTCCGTGTACAGCACCCGCCCCAGCGCCTCGGTATTGCTGACATCGCCGAGCGCGGACGACGGCCGCGTGCGGTTGAATGTCTCCGAACCGACGATGAGCGTCATCTCGATGACCATAACCGCGGCCACGACCAGTCCCAGCGGCAGGTATTGCGTAAATCCGGAACGCAGCTGCGCGATGTTGATATCGAGCATCATCACCACGAACAGAAACAGCACCATTACCGCGCCCACGTAGACTAGCACCAGCGCGATGGCGAGGAACTCCGCCTCCATCAGCATCCACAGCGCCGCACTGGTGAAGAAGGTCAGCACCAGAAACAACGCTGCGTGCACCGGATTGCGAACCGTGATCATGCGCGCCGCCGCGAACAGCATGATGGCGGCGAAGATGTAAAAAACAAATTGCTGGAATGTCATCGATTAAGTCCGCGAAGTACGCGAAGGGCGCAAAGGAATGTAGATTCAAAGATTGCTTCTACATGACGAATTATTGAATTACCGAGTGCAAAAGACCTCCAAACTGCGAGCCAATTGGCCATTCGCAACGAAACACTGTAACCCTGATGAACAAGTTCACTTCGCGTACTTCGCGGCCCAGTTTGAATTAGCGATAGCGCGCATCGGCCGCGCGATCCGCGGCAAGTTGCGCTTCGTACTTGTCGCCGATCGCCAGCAGTTGGTCCTTGTGAATCACGTTTTCGCCGCGATTCTCGAAGTGATACTCGAAGATGCGCGTCTCGACGATGGCGTCAACCGGACAGGATTCCTCGCAGAAACCGCAGTAGATGCACTTGAACAAATCAATATCGTACAAGGTGGTGCGCCGGGTGCCATCCTCGCGCTGTTGCGATGCGATGGTGATCGCGAGCGCCGGACACACCGCCTCGCAGAGCTTGCAAGCGATACAGCGCTCCTCGCCATTCGGATAGCGCCGCAGAGCGTGCAAGCCGCGAAACCGCGGCGACTGCGGCGTTTTCTCCTCCGGATACTGCACGGTCACTTTGGGTGAGAACAGGCGCCTGCCCGTCAACCGCATCCCCCTGAACAACTCACGCAGGGTAAAGCTGTTGAAGTAGTCGCGGATATTAGCAGTCATCTAATCTCCTCCATAAGGGTGGGGCATTAATCGAACCAGGGTCCCAGATTAACGGCCACAGCCACGCCTTCGACGAACAGCCACACCAGGGTCACCGGGATCAGTACCTTCCAGCCCAGACGCATGATCTGGTCGTAACGGTAACGCGGAAACGTCGCGCGCAACCACAGAAAACAGAAAATAAAAAACGCGGCCTTGAGCAAAAACCAGTGAATGCCCGGTCCCAGCAGCCAGCCAATCACGGGCCATCCGAACACCGTGGCCGGAAAAATGCCTTCGAGCGGCGAGAGCCAGCCACCCCAGAACAGCAGCGCGGCAAGTGCTGAGATCAGAATGATATTGGCGTACTCGGCCATGAAGAAAATCGCAAAACCCATGCCGGAATATTCCACATGGAAGCCCGCCACGATCTCAGACTCGCCTTCGGCCACGTCGAACGGCGCGCGGTTGGTCTCCGCCACGCCGGAAATAAAGTAAACCATGAACAGCGGCAGCAGCGGCAACCAGAACCAGTGCAGCACACTGCCCCGCTGCGCCAGCACGATCTCGCCCAGATTGAGACTATTGGAAGCCATCAGCACGCCCACCAGCGCGAACCCCATGGCGATCTCGTAGGCGACTATCTGTGCGGCCGAGCGCATCGCGCCCAACAGCGCGTATTTGGAATTCGACGCCCAGCCAGCGATGATCACGCCATAAACGCTGAGTGAAGTGAGCGCCAGAATATACAAAAGCCCGGCGTTGATGTCGGCCAGCACAATGCCGTCGTCGAACGGAATGACAGCCCAAGCCGCCAGCGCCGGCGCGATGGATAATACCGGCGCGGACAGGAACAGCGCGCGACTGGCGCTGCTGGGGACTATGACTTCCTTGAACAGGAGCTTGAGAGCGTCCGCGAACGGTTGCAGCAAACCGTACCATCCAACGCGGTTGGGGCCAATGCGCACCTGCATAAAGCCTATTATCCTGCGTTCGGCCAGGGTGAGATAAGCGACGCTGAGCATCAGCGGCACCAGGATCGCCGTGATCTTGGTCAGTATCAGGCTCGTGGTCTGGATGCCCGGCGGCACCGCATCCCAGGCGGAGGATAATAAATCCAGCATTTACGCTCGCTCCAGCACGACGTCGCCGAACGCCGCACCCAACGTGCGAACGCTTTCGAGACCGGCGGGTATCCACGCGACATTGAGCGGCACGGTCTCGTCCAGTACCAGCGGCAGAATCGCCTCGTTTTCTCCTTGCGATACCCGCACACGCCCGACGCCGTTGAGCAACAATGTTTCAGCCTGTCGCGGATCGAGGTAACACGCGGCCGGCTTCGCGTGCGGCGTGGCCTGCAGCGCCTCTGCCCGGCGCACGACCGCGTCCAGCGCGTACATGGGTACGTCCGCCGCGCGCGTCAGCCCGGGCGCTGGTCTCGTCAGACTGAACGCGGTTTGCAAGGTCAGTGCGTTATCAAATTCGAGCTCAGCGGCGAAGCGGGCTTTCAGTTCGTCGCGCACCTGCTCGGCGGAGACGTAATCGAACCCGTGCAGACTCAGGTTATTGCCCAGCACACGAAGCACTTTCCAGCCCTGCCGCGTCTCACCGGGCGCATTGGCCGCCTGATTCCAGCTTTGCCAGCGACCTTCGAGATTGACGAACGTGCCGGCGGTCTCGGCGAAGGCCGCCACCGGCAATAACACATCGGCGTATTCACGCATCGCGTCGCTTGCGAACGGCGAACAGACCGCCACGAATGCGGACTGATCCATCGCCGCACGCGCGCGCGCTGGGTCGTCGCAATCGAACTCGGGCTCCATGCCGAACAGCAGATACGCCTTGCGGGGCGCCTCCAGCATGGCGCGTGCGTGCATGCCGGGTCGCTCGTTTGTCTTACCGCCGGGCAGCCGGTGCGGCACCACACCCGCGAGCCACGCACCCGCCGTGTTGGCGGCCTCCGGCAGATAGCCGAAGCGGCTGCCGGTGTGATCCGCGATGACAGACGCGAGCGCGCGCAGCAGCGAGAACTGCGGATGCGCGGCGGCGAGACCGCCCAGCAGAATCGCCTTCTGTCCATTTACCGCAAGCTCTTCCGCGATGGCACGCGCGTCCTCGTCTGGCTCGGCCGAGGCAAGCACCTCACGCAGCGGCGGCGGCGAGTCCACGTTCGCTTTTTCCAGGACTGTTTTTGCCACACCAGCCAGCGCATACGCCATATCCGCCGGCGCGCGAACGACGTGCCCCGCCAGGTCGAAACTGAAACCGAATTGGCGCGGATTGAGCGCCATGATCCGCGCGCCCTTGACCGCCGCCTTGCGCAGCCGGTGCGCGATGATCGGCTGTTCACGGCGCGTGTCGGACCCGATCAGCAAGGCCGCGTCCAGCCATTCAAGGTCCGGGACGGCCTGGCCCAGCCACGGGAACAGCGGGGCGGCGGCCTGATCGCTGAAATCGCATTGCCGCAGGCGATGATCGATATTATCCGTGCCCAGACCGCGCGCGATCTTACGCATTAGATAAAGCTCTTCCAGGGTCGCGTTAGGCGCCGTCAAAATTCCGATATCATCCGGGGCTTGTTGACGCAAACCGTCGGCCACAGCCTGCAGGGCCTGTTCCCAGTCGGTCACTTCCCATTGCCCCGCGTGCTTCACCATGGGTGCGAGCAGACGATCCTTGCTCGCCAGCGCCTGATAGCTGAAGCGATCGCGGTCCGAAATCCAGGTCTCGTTCAGCGACTCGTCTTCGCGCGGCACCACTCTCATCGCGCGGCCGCGCAACGTGTGCAGATAGAGGTGCGAACCGACAGAGTCATGCGGCGCGATCAGCGCGTGCTGAACCATTTCCCAAGAGCGGCCGCTGTAACGCGATGGCTTGGCGTTGAGCGCGCCCACCGGGCACACGTCGATCACGTTGCCGGACAGCTCTGAAGTCATGGCCTTTTCGATGTACGTGCCAATCTCCATGAATTCGCCACGGCCGGTGGCACCCAGTTCACGCACGCCGGCAATCTCCTCGCCGAAGCGCACGCAGCGAGTGCAGTGGATGCAGCGCGTCATGTCGGTGGAGATCAGCGGCCCGATGTTTTTGTCCCGTACGACCCGCTTCTTTTCGTTGTAGCGCGAGACGTCCTCGCCGTAGCCCATGGCGACATCCTGCAACTCGCACTCGCCGCCCTGATCGCAGATGGGGCAGTCCAGCGGATGATTGATGAGCAGGAATTCCATCGTGCCTTTCTGCGCGTCGATGGCGAGTCGCGACTGTGTATGCACCTTCATGCCGTCGGCGACCGGAAAGGCGCAGGCCGGCACCGGCTTGGGCGCCTTTTCGACCTCGACCAAGCACATGCGGCAGTTGGCCGCGATGGACAGCTTCTTGTGGTAACAGAAACGCGGAATGCGAATGTCGTAACGATCCGCCACCGAAATAATCATCTCGCCCTTGCGGGCGGTTACGGGCCGCCCGTTGATTTCCAGGTTGACGCTTGTGTGAGCGTCTCTCGCTACAGGCTTGGTATTCGTGTCAGGCATGTTTGCTAAATGTTCGCGCAGAGACGTAAAGACACAAAGCAACAAATTGGAATCTGTACGCTTTGCGACGTGACGCCTTCGTGAGGAAAGTCACGCCGCCTCTTTCGGTGTATCGGCGACGATGCTGCGGCCGTGTTCGATGTAGTGTTCGAATTCGTGGCGGAAATGCTTGATGAAACTGCGCACCGGCATCGCCGCCGCGTCGCCCAGCGCGCAGATGGTGCGGCCCTCGATCTTGCGTGCCACGTCCACGAGCTTGGTGAGGTCCGCGGGTTCGCCCTGTCCCCGCACCATGCGCGTGAGCATGCGATACAACCAGCCGGTGCCTTCGCGGCACGGCGTGCACTGGCCGCAGGATTCGGACATATAAAAGCGCGAGATACGGCGCAGAACCTCCACCATATCGGTGCTGTCGTCCATCACGATCACCGCGCCGGAACCCAGCAGCGAGCCGGCCTTGACAATTGAATCGTAGTCCATGCGGGTTTGCATCATCACGTCGCCCGGCAGCACCGGCACTGACGAGCCGCCCGGGATTACCGCCTTAAGTGCGCGTCCGCCGCGCATGCCGCCGGCCATCTCCAGCAATTCCGCAAACGGCGTGCGCATTGGTATCTCGAAATTGCCGGGCCGCTCCACGTGACCCGACACCGAAAAGCATTTCACGCCGCCGCTCTTCTCGGTGCCGAAGTCGGCGAACCATTTGGCGCCGTTGCGCATAATCGCCGGCACGGAAGCCAGGGTTTCCGTGTTGTTGATGGTAGTGGGCCGTCCATACAGGCCGTAGCCTGCGGGAAAAGGCGGCTTGAAGCGCGGCAGGCCTTTGTTGCCTTCCAGCGATTCCAGCAGCGCGGTTTCCTCGCCGCAGATGTAGGCGCCGGCGCCCAAGGTATCGTGAAGCTCGAAATCGACGCCGGAACCGAGAATGTCTTTGCCCAGATAACCTTCCGCATAAGCCTCGTTCAGCGCGTGCTTGAAGCGCCGATAGACCTCGTCCTGAAATTCGCCGCGCAGGTAGTTATAGCCCACCGTTACGTGCATGGCATAAGCGGCGATCGCCATGCCCTCGATCAGCGCGTGCGGGTTAAAACGAAGAATATCGCGGTCCTTGCAGGTGCCGGGTTCGGATTCGTCCGAATTGCACACGAGATAACTCGATCCGCGCGCTTCTTTGGGCATAAAGCTCCATTTCATGCCGGTGTAAAAACCGGCGCCGCCCCGACCGCGCAGTCCCGATGCCTTGATTTCTTCGATGATGGCGTCGCGTGAAACCTTGTCATGCAGGATGCGCTGCCACGCCTCGTAGCCGCCGACCTTTCGATAATTCGCTAACGTCCACGGCTCATCGAATTTCAGGGTTGCGAAACAGACCTCGTTAGCCATGCATACCAACCATTACGAATCCAGTTTCTCCAATATCGAATCCACCCGTTCGGGGGTGAGATTTTCATGATACACGTGATCGATCTGCATCATCGGCGCGCCGCAGCAGGCGGCCAGACACTCTTCTTCCTGCTTCAAATAGAAGCGGCCATCCGGCGTGCTTTCGCCGGTCTTGATGCCCAGTTTGTTCTCCAGATGCGCGACAATTTCATCCGACCCGCGCAGCATGCACGACACGTTGGTACAAACCGAAATCGAGTGCCGGCCTACCGGCTTAAGCTCGAACATCGAATAAAACGTCGCGACCTCGTACACAGCGATTCGCGGCATGTCTAGATATCCGGCCACCGCATCCATCATTTCGGTCGACAGCCATCCATGCTCACGCTGCACCACCCGCAACGCATTCAGCACGGCGGACTGCTTCTTGTCCGGCGGAAAACGCGCCACCCAGCCGTCGATTTCGGCACGCATCTGCTCGGACAACTGAATCTGTCCCGGCGCCGGCATCAGATGAACATCCGCGGAAGTTTGGAGCAAATCTGATTATTCATGAGTCCGTATTAACGATCGATCTCCCCGAACACAATATCCTGCGATCCGATGATCGCCACCACGTCGGCAAGCATGTGTCCGCGGGCCATTTCTTCCAGCGCGGCCAGATGCGGAAAACCCGGCGCGCGAATTTTCACGCGGTACGGCTTGTTGGCGCCATCAGAGATCAGGTAACAACCGAACTCGCCTTTGGGCGCTTCTACCGCCGCGTACACTTCGCCGGCTGGCACGCAGTAACCTTCCGTGAACAGCTTGAAGTGATGAATCAGGGCTTCCATATCGGCCTTCATCTCTTCGCGCGCGGGCGGCGTGATCTTGTGCTCGTCCAGCATCACCGGGCCAGGATTTTCGCGCAGCCAGTCTATGCACTGTTTGACAATCGCGTTCGACTGACGCATCTCCTCGATGCGTACCAGATAACGGTCGTAGCAGTCACCGTTCACACCGATCGGAATGTCGAATTTCATCTGCTCGTAAACTTCATACGGCTGCTTGCGCCGCAGATCCCACTCGACGCCGGAACCGCGCAGCATGGGACCGGTGAAGCCCAGTTGCAGAGCGCGCTCCGGTGAGACCACGCCGATGGACACCGTACGCTGTTTCCAGATGCGGTTGTCGGTCAGCAGGGTTTCGTAATCGTCCACGCAGGCCGGGAAGCGCCGAGTGAAATCCTCGATGAAATCCAGCAGCGAGCCACCGCGCGCGGCATTCAGCCGCATTGTGTCTTGCGCATCGTGCCAGCGCGATGCCTGATACTGCGGCATGCGATCCGGCAGATCGCGATACACGCCACCGGGCCGGTAATACGTCGCATGCATGCGCGCACCGGAAACCGCCTCGTAGCAGTCCATCAGGTCTTCGCGTTCGCGAAAAGCGTACAGGAACACGGTCATCGCGCCGATGTCCAGCGCGTGCGCGCCCAGCCACATCAGGTGATTCAGAATCCGCGTGATCTCGTCGAACATCACGCGGATATACCTCGCGCGCAGCGGCGGATCGATCCCCAACAGTTTCTCGATAGCCAGCACGTAGCCGTGCTCGTTGCACATCATGGACACATAGTCCAGCCGGTCCATGTAGCCGATGCTCTGGTTGTACGGCTTGCTCTCCGCAAGCTTTTCCGTCGCCCGGTGCAGCAGGCCGATGTGCGGGTCCGCGCCCTGGATCACCTCGCCATCGAGCTCCAGCACCAGCCGCAGCACACCATGCGCGGACGGATGCTGTGGCCCGAAGTTCATGGTGTAGTTGCGAATCTCAGGCACCGGGCGGTTTCTCCTCGACGACCTTCTCGATGTAGCGATGGTCGTCACGTATCACTTTGGGCACCAGCACCCGGGGTTCGATGGTGACCGGCTGATAAATGACCCTGCCCTGCTCGGGGTCATAGCGCATCTCGACCGTACCGATCAACGGAAAATCCTTGCGGAACGGATGTCCCATAAAACCGTAGTCGGTCAGAATCCTGCGCAGATCGGGATGCCCGTCGAACACGATTCCGTACAAATCGAACGCCTCGCGCTCGAACCAGTTGGCCGAGGCCCACACGCCGATGACCGAATCCACCATCGGCCAGTCATCGTTTTCGCAGAATACTTTCAGGCGCAGCCGCTGATTGTGACTGACCGACAGCAATTGATATGCGACCGCGAATCTCGGGCCCGTGCTTTTGGCCGTTGCGGGCGCGTTTTCAAAACTGAAGCGGGCGTAGCTCTCTTGCTCGACGCCACGGCTGAACCCTTGACCGGTGGCCTCTTCGGTAGACCACTCATCCACGCCGTAGGCGAGATAATCCACACCGGCGAGGTCGATCAACTGCTCGAAGCGGAAATCGGCCTCGTCGCGCAATGATTTCGCGACCGTCAATAAATCCGCCGGAAGCAGGGTCAGGCTGATTTCGTCGTAAGCGAGCACGCAATCCCGCACCGTGTCGCCGAAGCGCTCGCGCAGACCAGTCTTAAGCGCCGTGAGATGTTCGCTCATGAGATTTGCCAAACGATCAGCGCGCGATGGTGTTGGTGCGCCTGATCTTGTTTTGCAGTTGCAGGATGCCGAACAGCAGGGCTTCCGCGGTTGGCGGACAGCCCGGCACATAGATGTCTACGGGCACAATGCGGTCGCAGCCGCGCACCACCGAGTAGGAGTAATGATAATAACCGCCGCCATTGGCGCACGACCCCATTGAAATCACCCATTTGGGGTCCGCCATCTGGTCGTACACCTTGCGTAGCGCGGGCGCCATCTTGTTGACCAGTGTGCCGGCCACGATCATCACGTCGGACTGGCGCGGACTGGGACGGAAAATCATGCCGAAGCGGTCCATGTCGTAGCGTGCCGCACCGGCGTGCATCATTTCCACCGCGCAGCAGGCAAGGCCAAACGTCACCGGCCACAACGAACCGGTACGCGCCCAGTTGATGAGCTGATCGGCCGTGGTGGTGACAAAACCTTTATCGAGAACGCCTTCTATGCCCATGCCTTATTCCCACTCCAGCGCGCCTTTCTTCCACTCATAGATGAAACCGATCACCAGAACACCTAAGAATACCGCCATCGCGACCAGACCGAACAGGCCGATCGAATCCAGCGCCACCGCCCATGGAAAAAGGAATGCAATCTCCAGATCGAAAATGATGAACAGGATGGCGACCAGGTAATAGCGCACATCGAATTTCATGCGCGAGTCCTCGAACGCCTCGAAACCGCATTCGTACGGCGAATCTTTGTCTTTGCCCGGTTGCCTGGGCCCGGCAAGCGATCCCAGCACCAGAGGTATGATGCCGAACACGAGCGCCACAACCATGAAAATAAGGATGGGCAGATAATTTTCAAGCATGTTTATAGGCTCCCTGAAGCGGGATTCGTTCAGCGTCTGGACTATGAGGTTAGCGAACCGGCTTCGTGATGCAACGGGGCCGTTGAGCGGTTGCGATTCAAGTCGTGATGATAACGAAGAATGGCATGCGTGGCGAGCCTGCACCGATGCTCTGGCCGCACGGCAATAGCTGCTTGAATCTGGCTACACACATTGCGCCGCGCGTGGCGAACATGGGGAGTACGAACGAACGTCCACATCATTGGCAGCCGGCCCGTGCGCCGGCATCAATTGCGGAATGACCTCGGCTTCTAATGCACCGGCCATGCGGGCCAGTTTCTGCTCGCCCTGCGTCGCACCGGACGCCCTAACGCAAACCTTCGTGGCGCGCGCCAGGGTCACAGGTTACGGCGTCGGAGTCACGCGCCGACGGCTCCTTGTCAGCCAGCGCGGCGCGCAGGTTGCCGATTGCGCGTGTGTAGTCTCCGGCGCCGAAGATGGCCGAGCCCGCTACGAATGTGTCAGCGCCCGCGCGCCCGATGCCGCCGATATTGTCCGCGGTGACGCCGCCGTCAACTTCCAGCCAGATGTCGCGCCCCGTGGCGTCGATCCGGCGTCGCACGGCGGTGAGCTTGTTGAGCGCTTCGGGAATGAACGTCTGGCCGCCGAAACCGGGATTTACGGACATGATCAGCACCAGGTCCAGATGCTCCAGGATATGATTTAGGTACATTAGCGGCGTGGCCGGATTAAAGACCAGCCCGGCCTTGCAGCCGTGATCGTGAATCAATGCGATGGTGCGATCGATGTGCTCGGACGCTTCGGGATGAAAGCTGATGATGTCAGCGCCGGCCTTGGCGAAATCGGGAATGATGCGATCCACCGGCTTGACCATCAGGTGCACGTCGATGGGCAGCTTGACATGCGGGCGGAGCGCCGCGCACACGAGCGGGCCGATGGTCAAATTGGGCACGTAGTGATTATCCATCACGTCGAAGTGGATGAGATCGGCGCCCGCCGCGCTCAGCGCGCGCACTTCCTCGCCCAGCCGCGCGAAGTCCGCCGACAGAATGCTGGGCGCGATGCGCCCCGCCGCCATGCCCACACCTGACCGGCTGGGTTCATCGCGCATCGTCATTCGTCCTTTCACGATTATTCGACTTCTCAGGCCTAGCGGCCCCCTCGGACCACTGTCCGAACACAGGGCTCACGACAATGTCCGCGGCGGTTATGGTTCATCAGATCCTCGCGCCGCAGCGACTTACAGCCCGACATCCCCGGCGGCGCACGCGCGCGCGCAGGCGATCAGGCTCCCGGTGTGCGCACGCAGTTAGCTCGATGCGATACCCGGCTCAATGAGCATATTATGACTTTATATTACTGGCGGCTAGCGCGGCACTGAGACTTTGCC
>JACCYU010000233.1 GCA_013696315.1 Gammaproteobacteria bacterium
TGGGAGCTGGGCTACACCGTTGTATCTGGTAGCGAAGTTCTACCTGGCGAGCATAGTGCTTTGCGCAATACCTACTCGGATGTCGTGCTCGCCGGGGGTCTGCGCAGTGCGCTGGTCCGCCTGAATCAGAAACTGCCCGCCGAAGCAATCAACGACGCCTTCCGCAAAATCACCCATCCTGAGGGACCAATGCTGGAAACCCGCAATCGCGCGTTCCACCGCATGCTAGTGGATGGGGTTGCTGTTGAGTATCGTCGGCCCGACGGCTCGATCGGTGGCGCGCAGGTGCGCATTCTGAACTTCGAGAATCCCGACGAGAACGACTGGCTCGCGGTTAATCAATTCACCGTCATCGAGAACAAGCACGCTCGCCGGCTGGATGTGGTGCTGTTCGTCAATGGACTGCCGCTGGTGCTGATCGAGCTCAAGAGCGCGGTCAGCGAGGAGGCGACAATCTGGCCCGCTTTCCGGCAGTTTCAAACGTACAAAGCCGAGCTACCGGCGTTATTTGCCTACAACGCGCTGCTAGTGATCTCGGATGGCGTAGAGGCGCGCATCGGCACGCTTACCGCGGGGCGCGAATGGTTCAAGCCATGGCGCACTATCGCGGGCGAGGCACTGGCGCCGGCGACCATGCCGGAACTGCAGGTAATGATCGAGGGTGTTTTCGATCAACAGCGGCTCATCGATCTCATCGGCCACTTTATCGTCTTCGAGGACGAAGGCGGCGGCAAGCTCGTCAAGAAGATGGCGGGCTATCATCAGTTCCACGCGGTGCGCGTGGCGGTAATGGAAACGATCCGCGCCGCGCGGCTTGATGTGGCGGACGCGAAAGGACGATATGAGAGTGGCACGAAGCACGGC
Organism: Gammaproteobacteria bacterium; assembly: GCA_013696315.1. Classification (NCBI taxonomy): domain Bacteria; kingdom Pseudomonadati; phylum Pseudomonadota; class Gammaproteobacteria; species Gammaproteobacteria bacterium. The sequence continues at coordinate 865 of JACCYU010000233.1, forward strand.
GGCGACGTAGGCGACCGCCGCATTGGTGTGGTCTGGCACACGCAGGGCTCGGGCAAGAGCCTGACCATGGCCTTTTACGCCGGGCGCGTGATCCGTGAACCGTTTATGGCGAACCCGACGATCGTCGTCCTCACCGACCGCAACGATCTCGACGATCAGCTTTTCGCCACCTTTCTCGCGCTGCCGGGATTTGCTGCGGCAGCCGCCCGTGCAGGGGGAGAGCCGCAGCGATCTCCGCGCCAGGCTTACGGTTGACGCGGGCGGCGTGGTGTTCGCGACCATCCAGAAATTCATGCCCGAGCAGAAAGGCGACCAGCATCCGCTGTTTTCAAACCGTCGCAACATCGTCGTAATCGCTGACGAAGCACATCGCAGCCAGTACGACTTCATCGATGGCTTCGCCCGCCACATGCGCGATGCTTTGCCGAACGCTTCGTTCATTGGCTTCACCGGCACGCCGATCGAGCTCACGGACAAGAATACGCGCGCGGTATTCGGCGACTACATCAGCGTGTACGACATCCAGCGCGCGGTCGAGGATCGGGCCACTGTTCCGATCTACTACGAGGGCCGCCTTGCAAAACTCGGCCTGGTCGAAACCGAACGCCCGCGAATTGACGCTGAGTTCGAGGAGATCACCGAGGGCGAAGAGGTTGAGCGCAGAGAAAAGCTGAAGACAAAGTGGGCGCAGCTCGAAGCTATCGTCGGCTCCGAAAAACGCGTGAAGCTGATCGCGCGCGACATCGTGGAGCATTATGAGAAGCGGCTGGAAGCCATGGAAGGGAAAGCGATGGTCGTTTGCATGAGTCGGCGCATCTGCGTGGATTTATACCGCGAGATCGCCAACCTTCGGCCGGACTGGCACCACGAAGACGATGAGAAAGGCGCGCTGAAGGTGGTGATGACCGGGTCCGCGTCCGATCCGCTGGTCTGGCAAGCGCATTTCCGCAACAAGGTGCGTCGTGAGGCGCTGGCCCATCGATTCCGCGAAGCGAAAGACGACTTCCGGATGGTGATTGTGCGCGACATGTGGCTGACGGGCTTCGATGCGCCATAGCTGCACACGATGTATCTTGATAAACCAATGCGCGGCCACGGACTCATGCAGGCAATCGCGCGCGTAAACCGCGTGTTCCGCGACAAGCCGGGCGGGCTGGTGGTGGATTATCTTGGGCTAGCGCCCGCCCTGAAGGCGGCGCTTGCCACCTATACCCAGAGCGGCGGGACGGGTCGGACGGCCATCGACCAGCAAGAAGCGGTTGCCCTCATGCTCACGAAATATGAGATCTGCTGTGGCCTCTTCTACGGCTTCGACTACTCGAAATGGATAGATGGCGCGCCGGCGGAAAAGCTAAGTCTGCTGCCTGCCGCACAGGAACACATCCTTGCGCAGCACGAGGGCAAGGATCGGCTGCTGCGAACCGTGCTGGAATTGTCGCAGGCTTTCGCGCTGGCCGCCCCGCACGAGGAAGCCATGCGCATTCGTGATGACGTTTCATTCTTCCAAGCCGTACGCGCCGGTCTGGCAAAGCGGTCTCCGGCGGAGTCGAAGAGCGAGGAAGAGCTCGATCATGCCGTGCGGCAGATTATTTCGCGCGCGGTCGCGTCCGACGCGGTGGTCGATTATCTTCACAGCCGCAGGTCTTGAAAAACCGGACATCTCGATTTTGTCAGACGAATTTCTGGGCGAAGTGCGCGGCATGCCCCAGCGCAACCTGGCCGTGGAAGTGCTGCGTAAACTGCTGGCTGGCGAGATTCAAACACGCAGGCGCAAGAATGTGGTTCAGGCGCGTTCATTCGCCGAAATGTTGGAAAAAGCGCTGCGCCGGTATCAGAACCGTGGCATTGAGGCCGCGCAGGTCATCGAAGAGCTGATCGCGCTCGCCAAGGAAATGCGCGCAGCGGGTGCGCGCGGAGAACAACTCGGCCTCAACGATGACGAACTCGCGTTCTACGATGCGCTGGAGACGAACGACAGCGCGGTTCAGGTGCTTGGCGACGACACGTTACGAACGATTGCGCGCGAGCTGGTGGCGCAGGTCCGCAAAAACGTCACAATCGACTGGACAATGCGTGAAAACGTCCGCGCCCAGCTGCGCGTGCTCGTCAAACGTATCCTGCGCAAGTACGGCTATCCGCCGGACAAGCAGGAAAAGGCGACGCTGACGGTGCTCGAACAGGCCGCCGCCCTTTCTCAGGAATGGGCGCTGGCGTGATGGCCCGCGTGACATTATGTAGAGCAGCTGACCCGGATGTAAGATATCAGCGCGGCATCCCGCTGAGGTTCTTGTATGTCACGCACAAAGTGCCTTGTTCAGTGGTGCTTGATCTGCTTGCTGATTTTGAGCCCGGATATTTTTTCCGCTACCGGCGTGGTGGATTCCGACGAGGGGGCGTTCGGCTGCACCAGCGGTGACGGTTTGGGCATCGACGACAACGACGATGACGAACAGACCTTCCGCTTCGATTTTTCGCAGAGCGCGCCGGGCTGGAGCGTTGGTTTCGCCGATCTCCCGCAGGGTCAGGATGGGTTCTTTGAGCTGATTTTCGATCTCCGACCCCTGCTGCCCGATCTCAATCCCAATCGCAACGGGCTGTTCATCTCCGGCAACAACCGCAGCGACGATCTGTTCATGTTCGTGCGGCGCCGGATAACGGGGCTGCAACCGAATCAGACGTATCTCGTGGACTTCTCGGTCGGGATCGGCTCCGAGGCGGGCAACGATTGCATCGGCGCGGGCGGTTCGCCGGCGATTACGCTGAAGGCCGGCGCGTCGGTGGTACAGCCTGTCGCGACGCCGGACGCGAACGGATTTCTGCGCATGAACATCGACAATGGCAACCAGACCGTGGGCGGCGCCGACATGCAGGTGCTGGGCAACATCGGCGTGAATGTGGATTGCGTCAACCCGGTGTTCGCGCCCAAGCGACTGGAAAGCTCGACCGCGCGGCTGTTTCAGGTGCAGACCGGGGACGACGGATCGCTGTGGCTGGTGGTGGGCACGGACTCCGGCTTCGAAGGCGTCACGCGATTATTCTATACAAGAATCGAGGCGCGCTTTTCGCTGCGGTAAGCCGCCGCTCGTTATGGACTCAATGGATCGTGGCGGTATTCTGCTTGCCTGCAACGAAACTCGGCTCTAAACTAGTAAAACATTGTTTTACGAAAACCAAGTCATGGTCAAAACCATCACAAAAATCGGCAATTCTCAAGGTCTGATCTTCGACACGACGTTGCGCGAGCTCACCGGGCTGAAGGCGGGTGATCAAGTCAACGTGACCGTGCACGCTGGCGGTACCGTCACTATCACACCGGTTACGCCAATCGTCGCCGAAGATGAGGCGCGAACCCGGGCGCGGAAGCTGATCAAGCGCAACGGCAAGCTGTTCAAGAGCCTGGCGTGACTCGTACATGCGTCACCTGACGGTCGACGCCGTGCTCGCCATCCATGAAGAGGTGCTTGCCGCGCATGGAGGCTCGACCGGGCTGCGTGACCGGGCGTTGCTGGAATCAGCCATAGCAGCGCCGCAAGCCTCTTACGGCGGGGAGCCGCTGCTTAAGGATGGGATAGAGG
>JACCYU010000234.1 GCA_013696315.1 Gammaproteobacteria bacterium
TGGCGAGGTCATCGAGGGCACCACGACCATCGACGAATCCATGCTCACGGGTGAGCCGTTGCCGCAGGAAAAAGGACCGGAGGATGCCGTGACCGGGGGCACCGTGAACCAGACCGGCAGCTTCGTGATGCGCGCCGCAAAGGTAGGCGCCGATACCTTGCTCGCCCGGATCGTGCAGATGGTGGCCGATGCGCAACGCACTCATGCGCCCATTCAGCGCCTCGCGGACAGAGTCTCCGCCTGGTTCGTGCCCGCGGTCCTCGCCGTGGCGCTGGTGACGTTTGCCGTCTGGAGCCTTATCGGGCCCGAGCCTGCATACAGCTTCGGGCTCGTCGCGGCGGTGTCGGTATTGATCGTCGCCTGTCCCTGCGCGCTGGGTCTGGCAACGCCCATCTCGGTGATGGTCGGCGTCGGCCGCGGCGCGCGCGAAGGCGTGCTGATCCGGGAAGCGCAAGCCCTGGAAACTCTGGATAGGGTTGACACTTTGGTAGTCGACAAGACCGGCACGCTCACCGCGGGGCGGCCCGAGTTGCAAACGGTGGAGACCGTGAATGACTGGAACGACCACGAGCTTCTGAGTCTCGTCGCGAGCGTGGAGCGCGCAAGCGAGCATCCGCTGGCCGCGGCCATCGTCACCGGAGCGCAGCAGCGCGGTGTTGATGTCAGCACGGTGAAGGATTTTCAGTCCATCACGGGTCAGGGGATTCGCGGCACGACCGGCGGTCGCGAGATACTGATCGGTAACCATCGCCTGTTGCAGGAGGCCAAGGTTGACCCCGAAATATTGACCGGACGCGCGAAGGCCTTGCGTGGTCAGGGCCAGGTCGTAATCCTGGTAGCGGTTAATGGACGGCCCGCGGGTCTGATCGGCGTCACCGATCCGATCAAACCTACGGCGCACGAGGCCTTGCGAATATTGCGGGACGAGGGCATTCGCGTGGTCATGATAACGGGAGACAACCGCGTCACCGCCGACCACGTTGCGCGCGAGTTGGGGATCGATGAGGTGCACGCTGACGTGAGGCCGGAGGATAAGTGCCGGCTGGTAAAACAGCTTCAGGATCAGGGACGCATCGTCGCCATGGCCGGCGACGGCATCAACGATGCACCGGCGCTCGCGCAGGCGCAGGTCGGCATTGCAATGGGTACGGGCCCTGATGTGGCGATGGAAAGTGCGAGCGTGATTCTGATCAAGGGCGATCTGCGCGCGATCGCCCGCGCGCGACGCCTGAGCAGCAAAACGATGCGCAACATCCGTCAGAATCTCTTTTTCGCATTCATCTACAATGCGCTGGGGGTGCCGATCGCGGCCGGCGTGTTGTATCCCGTGTTCGGCATTCTGTTGAGTCCGATGCTTGCCGCCGCCGCGATGAGCCTGAGCTCGATGTCGGTCATCGGTAATGCTTTGCGGCTGCGCCACGCCGAGCTTTGACGGCGCTGTGTCTTCGGTCGAATGGCCATTTGGCTATGAGCAAAGGGATCAGCTTGCTTGAGGCCAAGGACCTCTGATTAACTTGCCGCCTGTCATTTCTACGGAAGGGAGAAATCCGGCTTTGCCGTCCCGAACGAAGTGAAGGGTCTCTCGCTTCGCCCGTTTACCGCCTAGGATTTCTCGCTTCGCTTCGAAATGACACCAATCCTGAACTTCCATCACACATGCATCAGCACCACATGAGCGAATGCCATCACGTCCATACCTTTGGCCAGGAGGCGGTGAGGCCGGGCGAACGTCGCACGTGGATCGTCATTGGCCTGACCATCGTCACGATGCTCGTCGAAATCACCGCCGGCCTGGTCTACGGTTCCATGGCACTGCTGGCCGACGGGCTGCATATGGGTTCGCACGCCACCGCGCTCGGGATCGCCGCGTTCGCTTATGTTTATGCACGCCGCTACGCGCACGGGGGGGCAGGGCTGAGGTATATTTGGTTCACGTCCGCAGGTACGGCGCCCAGTAACCATGGCTGTTGCAGCGGTCAGCGTAATGGAACGGATCGCGGCATCGATGCCTACTAGCGTCGGGAGCGTGTCGGAATGGCGGTGGTAAACGGGCTGGTTCCCCGGTGCGCGAAAATTCCGGCGCATAGGTGTGCGCTGCACCTGTTGTTCGCGTCGTTCGTGGTCACCGTGCTGATGACACTGCTGGCGGTAAGCTCACGCGCCGCAGACGCTTACCCGGATGTTCCGGATCGCTTCCGAGTCGGCCTCCTGAACTGGGAGCAACTGAAGGAGGAGGCGGATGGCCGACGGCTACTTAGCCTGTTTACTGATTTCACTGAAGCCAGGGCATTTCAAAGCTGGACATTCAAATTGGTGGCGCTGCCCGCCGGGCGCAGACGCGGTCCACGAAGTGTTTCGGTTGTTGAACTGCGAGTAAGCGACATAGCCGGGAGCGCTTCTGTTGGCCGCTATTTTCACCGTGCGTGGTTGAGGTTACGCAATGCAAGGTTCGCACGCGGCGATTCCCGCCGGGTGCGCGATTATTCGCGGTACGTCAGCAAAGACCCTGCGGTGAGCCGGCGATTTCGCAGAATCTCGTCGGGATCAACCGTCGATGGGTAGGTTCGCGCAAGCCGTCTTTGCGCGGAACGGCTGCGATAGACGACACTTGGTCCCGGTTGGGGCATTGACTGCGCGGTGCGGCTGGTGGCGGTTTGCATCGATCGATTCATGGCGATTGGTCCTGTCGTGCGTCCTAACAGGGTGTTTGCAAATGACAGGCCAACCACGCCGGCAGCATCGTTCGTAAAGAAAAACGGCTTAAATATTAGCATTTAGCTTGTGTCAGGCTTGGATGGAAACCGTGATGTCGTCGGTTGACGGCAACAGTATTTCGCGTCAGCGGCAATATGCCGTGGGCGCGGCGCTGGAAACGCCGCGAGTAGCACCGTGCTGATAGAGATGCCTCTGTGCTGTGGCTCAGGTGGCCGGACACGGCGCCAGCAGCCGCTACGCCGGCGTCGGATAGTAACGACGCAGATCGCGAGAATGGGAATCCAGAATCGGCATCCCGGGTTTCGCTTCGCTCTACCGAGGCTACGGCGGGCGCGGCGCCGGCCCCGGTCGAGCGGCCAATTACCAGCAGCAGTATCTGGATGTTTTTTTGTGATCGCGATTCTGTACGCGTTTGCGGAAGGGACGTTCTACAACTGGGCCGTGATCTATCTGCAGGAAACCAAGCGCTTGCCGATGGCCGTGGCCGCGGCCGCGCTGTCGGTGTTCTGGGCGGCGATGGTGGCGGGCCGTCTGACGGTGTCGATCGCGGTGCTGCGCCTGCCGGCCGAGCGCATCTGGCTGGTGCTGCCCGTGCTGATGATTTGCGCGTTCCTGGCGCTGCCGTACGCGAACACACCCGCGCTCGGCATCGGCCTGTTCGCGCTCGCGGGGCTCGCGTGCTCCGCGTTTTTTCCGCTGACCATCGGGCTCATCTCCAGACGCTTCGAGCAACACGTCGCATGGGTGTCGTCGATGATCATCGCCGCGCTGATGGTCGGCGTGGGCCTGGGCGCATTCGTCATCGGCCTGCTGCGCAGCCAGCTTGCGCTGGAGCAACTTTACCGATTTTCCTCCTCTGTATCCCATGCTGGTGCTGGTGCTGGTGCTGGTGCTGGTGCTTGCGGTGACGCTCATTCGCAACCGCGCGCCGGATCGTCCGCGCCGACATCGGCTTTTCCCGCGCGATGACGTTGGCAAGAGTTTATTTGAGGCTCGTCGCCCTGGCGCCAGCGGTGGCAGTTGCATTGGAGAAGATAGACCATTCGGCGGTCCTGATCGCGAGGTTCAGGCGCTCGCCATGTACGTAGGCGCTGAACTCAAAAAAGTCCCCGTTGCGGAGCGCGCCGATCCTGCTGTACACGTTAAGCAATTTAATCCCGCGCAGGAATTCCAGTAACCGCCAGGACGGCACGACGCTTCTCACCTCGCCGCGCATCTCGCCATTGAGACACGCGTGATAAACGGTGAAGCGACTTAACGCCGGGGCATCCGCGGCGCGCACAAGATGAGATGCAATGGATTCCGCCTTTAATGGAAACATGGCAAGTGTGCTTTTCCTGTATTTAATACTCTGCAAGTCTAGTCGTACCACGGCTGGTTTCTATCTTGAATGCGACTCTGGCGTGCCTGCCATCGCCATGGAAAAATACACATCGATAATCGTTCGCCGCCCGATCGGCGCCTGACGCGGCGGTCTATGTCGCGGCTTCTGGGGCAAAAATTTGGGCAAATGTCGGTACAGTGTCTCAGTTAGATCGATGCAAGTCGCTTTTAAGACGTAACGCGGGCGGCGCGCAATTAAAATCTCAATTGTGTAGGGTGGAGGGGGGAAACATGTGCTTCACCCAGTTTTTTGGGCACTACAACCGAGTAGAGGAACGACATCATGGAGCACATCGAACCAGTGGAATCTGATTACAGCACAGTTGTTACCCAGGCTGGCGCCGACCCGCATCTGGTCGTGGTTGACGACGATTACAGCGATCGGTTACTGGTTAACGGTCAACGCGGCGTACCCGTCAACTTGCGTCAGAGCGGCGACAGCGGCGCACGCATAGCGATCTCCACCCGCATTCGCAAATCGCCTTACTGGCACTTGTCGCAGCGCCACGGCTGCTACGCCTACGAAGTTTACAACCACATGTATCACCCGCGTGCCTATGTGAAACCCGAGGACGGGGGTCTGCTCAAGGAATATGTATATCTCACTAACGACGTGACCTTGTGGAACGTCGCTGTCGAGCGGCAGCTTCAGATCAAGGGCCCGGACGCGCTGGCGTTCGCCAACCTGCTGGTGACACGCGAGCTCACCGACAAATGCAAGGTCAACCAGGCGCGCTACGTGATTCTGTGCAACGAGCACGGCGGCATCATCAACGACCCGGTGTTGCTGAGAGTGGCCGAAGACGAAATCTGGCTGTCGATCTCCGACTCCGACGTGCTGCTGTGGGCGCAGGGCGTCAACTACATGGCCGGCTACGACGTACAGATCACCGAGCTCGATGTCGCGCCGTTGCAGATTCAGGGTCCGAAGTCCAAAGCGCTTATGCAGAAACTTTTGGGTGACGGCGTGCTGGACATTCCCTACTACGGCCTGTGGCCGACCACACTCGGCGGCATGGACGTCATCGTCTCACGCACCGGTTTCTCGGCGGAGGTCGGCTACGAGATCTACCTGCGCGATGCGACCGTCAACGCGGACCGGCTGTGGAACCGTCTCATCGACGCGGGTAAGGAATTCAATCTGCAGGTGATCGCGCCCAGCCATATTCGCAGGCTGGAAGCCGGCATCCTTTCTTATGGTCAGGACATGGATATCGAGACCAACCCGTTCGAAGTCGGCCTCGACTGGCAGGTGGATCTGACCAAGCCCGACTTCATCGGCAAGCAGGCTCTGCTCGCGATTGCGAACCAGAGCGTGTCGCGGCGCCTCGTGGGTCTGCATTTCGGCGGCGAACCGATCACCTGGTATATTCCGGATTTCTGGCAGGTCAGCGACACCGCGAACCAGCAGCAGGTCGGCTATGTAAGCAGCGCCTGGTATTCACCCAAGGTCGGTTGCAACATCGCGCTGGCCATGATGAACGCGCCGCACGATGCGCCCGGCGGCCTGGTTGCGATCGAACGCGAGCAAGGCGCGCAGTCGGTCGAGGCCAAGGTCTGCAAGTTTCCGTTTTTCGACGCGGCCAAGAAACTGCCGAAGTCCTAGCTCGCACAACGCCTTAACAGGCAACACGCCATTCCCTCCCCTGCCGTGGGGGAGGGCCAGGGTGGGGGGCTTGACCATGTATCACGCGCGTCTCTGGTCGGTGCGCCATGCGCGCCTGCTCGAAGCGTTTTACCAATGTTTTGAGAAAGTCCTGATCCGGCTGCATCCGCTATTCGAGCGCATCGGCTATCAGCGCCTCGAACAGCCGGTTGCGGCGACGGAGAAAGTCGTCAAAGGCTTTCTGTTCGACTGCCGAATGTGCGGGCGCTGTGTGCTCAGCAACACCGGCATGTCGTGCCCGATGAATTGTCCCAAGAATATGCGTAACGGCCCTTGCGGCGGCGTGCGGCCGGACGGTTTCTGCGAGGTCAAACCCGACATGCGCTGCGTGTGGGTCGAAGCCTGGACGGGCAGTCAGCGCATGCGCGAGGGCGCGGCCATCGAGTCCGTACAGATACAACTCGACTGGCGCCTGCAGAACAGCTCAGCGTGGCTGCGAGTCGCGCGCGAGAAAGGTGAACAACGTGCAGGGAGTCTCTGAGCATGTCATTTCGAGGGCAAGCGAGAAATCCTGCGTGGTCGCTGTGAATATGAGCATGGATTTCTACGTCGGAACAAGATCCCTCGTCGCGCTGCTCCTCGGGATGACAAACTGAGCGGACTGGCCAGCGTCTTAATGCGCCTGTCACCATGACATTCAACGACGAACCACCGGAGCGCGGGACACCTCTATCAATCCGTCCCGGACATTCATCGCCGGGGCGCCTGGAGCGTGTGCTGCGCGCGGGGAATTTCGCGGTTACCGCCGAACTGTCGCCACCCGATTCGGCCGACCCGGAAGAAGTCTACGCAAGAGCGCGCGTGTTCGATGGTTTCGTCGACGCCATGAATGCAACCGACGGCGCCGGCGCCAACTGCCACATGTCCAGCGTCGGCGTGTGCGCGCTGTTAAGTCGCGTCGGTTACAGCACGGTCCTGCAGGTCTCCTGCCGCGACCGCAACCGCATCGCCATCCAGGGCGATGTGCTGGGCGCCGCCGCGATGGGTGTCGCCAGCATCCTTTGTCTCACCGGCGATGGCGTGCAGGCCGGCGACGAACCCGAGGCGAAACCGGTATTCGATTTCGACTCGGTGTCGCTGCTGCGCGCGGTGCGCATCATGCGCGACGAATCGCGTTTGCTCACCGGCCGTAAGCTCGCTACTCCGCCGCGCGTGTTCATCGGCGCCGCCGCCAATCCCTTCGTGCCACCGCACGATTATCAGGTGTTGAAGCTCAACAAAAAGATCGCCGCCGGCGCGCAGTTTATCCAGACGCAGTATTGCTTCGATGCTCCGCGCCTGAATGAATTCATGCGTGAAGTGCGCGCGCTCGATCTACACAAACAGGTGTTTATTCTGGTCGGCGTAGGCGTGCTGTCATCGGCACAAGCAGCGCGCTGGATACGCAATCATGTGCCCGGCGTGCACATCCCCGATGCAGTGATCGAACGTCTGGAACGGGCTTCGAATCCACAAGACGAGGGCAAGCAGATCTCAATCGAAATCATCCGCGAGATTAGAGACATCGAAGGTGTGGCCGGCATCCACGTCATGGCCTACCACCAGGAGCACACCATCGCCGAGATCATCGAACGCACCGACGTGCTGGAGGGACGGGTGTGCTGGTTCCCGGAGTGTGACGCGACACAAGCATGCCTGAGCGCAAGCGCTAAGTGAAAATCAGCGGCCTTACTACCCACGCGATGTTTACTGAGTAAGACCCTATGAATTTTAGGCTTACCAATAATTCGCCAGATTGCGTAACTGCATGAGCAGGCAAAAAACTTTGCCAGTCGATTGCTGCTGAAGGGGCCACGATTTCTGTCGTCTAATTAGCGTTGGGCTTCATCCACTACCTCTCCGCCCCCTTGCCACACGATACTGCTCGTAGTATCGTGATGCTCCATGAGCAAGGCTGGGAAGCTTGTAGACCGGATGCGAGCCAATCCGCGGGATTGGCGGATGGAGCCGCTAGAGACGGTGGCAAAACGCTACGGCATCGAAGTACGGAAAACTGGCGGCAGCCATTTTGTATTCCTCCACCCGGATTCATAGATCGCGGTCACGGTGCCGTTCAAGCGGCCCATCAAGCCGGTTTACATTTATCAGTTCCTTGCTCTGATTGATGACATCGGAGCAGAGACATGAGCAAAGCCTTTGACTATTCTTTTGAAATGCGCCCGCTTTCTGAAGAGGAAGGCGGTGGTTGGTTGATTACATTTCCTGATTTGCCCGGCTGCATCTCCGACGGCGAAACGCCTGAAGAGGCCATTGGCAATGGAAAGGATGCTGTTGTCGCGTGGGTCGCGGCCATGCAGGAGTCCGGAAGAGAAATTCCAAAGCCGGGCGAGGCCCCGAGTGGAAAGTTCATCGCCCGCGTACCGCGAAGCATTCATGCTCGCTTGTCGGCCCGCGCCAAGCAGGAAGGTGTGAGCATGAACGCGCTGGTATCCGCATTTCTCGCGGAGAGTTTGGGGCGCCGCGAATCTGCAAGTCACGAAACCCAACAAGGCGCTGCAGCCGACGCGGTACAGCCGCGGGCT
>JACCYU010000235.1 GCA_013696315.1 Gammaproteobacteria bacterium
CTGTACAACCATCACTTGCCGCAAGCCGCCCTCAATGCAAAGCCACCCATCCATGCGATGAAACAATGGCATGCCAAGCACCCTGAGTTGTTTCATCGAAAGCCTTATAATTGTCCGGGACTTGACAGTTACGTAGCGCCTTGTCTTGGTACTCGGCACAAGCTGTACCAACGTCTATCAGCAACTTAGTAACGGTGTTGATGGAGCAGTCAGCGAGGCGGGAAGTGGCGCGAAGGCTGTTGCCTTCTACTAACGTACCTAAAATCTGCGCGCGCTTTTTGACATTCATTCTGTTCACCGTCCTGACCCTAAAGCGGGTGGCGGGGTCAAATTCAAACTGAGACACTACCCATTAGCCGTGGCGCATGCAACGCGCCGTAAACGATCCGCTACGCGATGCTGACCGCAGTGTAGTAGACGTGAAAGGTGAGTTTACTCAAAACGCCACTTGAATTGCGCGCTCAAAATGTCGCTCTCGCCCTCGAACTGACCGGCAAGATTATGCTGTAGCGCGTCGTAAATCTGCGGTTCCATCATAAACGGGTAGGCATACCCGACATCGAACGACAGACGCGGAGTCGGCGAGTATCCGACGCCTAATGCCAGCCACACCAGATCCTCGCTGGCCACAAGTCCAGTATTGCGCTCGCTCGCGGGCAGCGGGCTCTGATCGTAAGCCGCGCCTAGGCGATATTTCAAGCGGTCGCTCTGACGATAATTCAATCCCAGCGTGTAGCGGTATGTATTTTCCCAGTTTTCGGTCGTGGTGCCGCCGCCTTGCCTGTAGCCATCAGGCAGCACGCGGAATTCATTGAACTGAGTCCAGTTCACCCACGTCACGTCGCCCGCCACACTCCATTGATTGTTGAATTGGTGCGAGGCGCCTACCGCGAACGAACCCGGCAACCCGAGGCCGGAGATTACCGCCTGGTCAGTCAGCCGCGCGAGATCCGTCGATAACAGCGGTCCCGCGGTATGGAACACGGTTTCATCCTCCGCGGGCAACTGCATTCCGGATTGATAGCGCATACCCAGACGCGTGCTTTCGGTAACGGCCAAGGTTGCGCCGAGATTATAGCCGTAGCCAACCGCGTTCGAATCCAGCGTGCCCGGCTCGCCCCGCGCGAGATTCTCCGGCGTATAGGCGATCGCATCCGAACAGGTAAGAAGCGGTAGCTCGCCGCGTTCTTCCAGTGCTACGCAGTCCGTGTACTGATTAAACCGATGGGAACGTGCAGTGTCGAAAAATATAGCGTCGATACCGACAGTTACGGCCAGACTGTCGTTGACCGAGTAGGCAAGGCCGGAGCCGAAACCGTGCGCTCCGGATAATGCGCTGGCGCCGTATCCATCGTCGCCCATATGGAGACCGAGCGACGCGTCATCCGAGACAGGAAACGCGTAAAGCACCCGCCCCGCGGCCGAATCCGCATAGTGTTGCGGGCGGCCCGCGCTGACATGATGCAGCGAGGGTGCAAAGCCCATTTCAGGCGTGATCGCGCGCGCCCCCGCGGCTATTGAAGCGTGATCGGCGACCTCTTCGCTGCCTGAGCTTAGCCACGCAATGAGTTGACCGCCAATGAGTGAAGGCGTCGATGTGCGCGTATCGGCGTGGGCGATTGCTGCTGCGGCAGTCATCAAAATGGAAACGAGCATGGTGCGCAGCACGTCGGGCGCCGGATGAAGGACGGTAAGTGCTATTGTCATGGCGATTCTCGCGGTCTCCCCTAAGGCCGACACCAAAGTATAGCACCGGGCACCACATTTGTTGCAATACTACCAACAAAATTTCAGCCGGCAGGCACGGGCCGCGGTCTGCCGTTGTTGTCGATCGCCACGTAAGTCAGTTGAGCATCGGATATTTTTATGCACACCGGATCGACGGGGTTGCGTTGCGCGTAGACTTCGATGTTCACGAGCAGGGAGCTGGTGCCGACCGACTCTATTTCCGCGTACACACTCAGGATGTCGCCGACCATGACTGGCTTCAGAAACGTCATGCTGTTGACCGCCACGGTCACCACCCGACCTTTGGCGCGCAGCACGGCCGGGATGCTGCCGGCGATATCCACCTGCGACATAATCCAGCCGCCGAATATATCGCCGCCAAGGTTGGTATGCGCGGGTGTAGCCGGAACTCTTAAGACCGGAATCCGACCCGCAGGCAGCCCGATTGTATGACTTGCCACCCCAGTCACTCGTGCCTGAACGGCAGCCCCATGTAGCCAATCTACACAATAAGCCCGCGCCTGGACGTCGATCAAGTGAAGCCTGGATTTCATTGCACTTGCTTGATGCGGCACTATGGCACTTGAATCGGCACGGATCAGGAACCATTTTCAGGGCCGGTGACCTGACATTTTAGGATCCCACTTTTTGCCAGACTCAATCGGCGTCTCACGAGGCCAACATGCCTCACGAGGAATATATGGCTCCGTCAACCGCTTCAGCAACAACCGTGCGAGACATCCCCGCAACCGCGCAAGTCACCGCGTCGATGCCGCGTTACACCGTTGCGGAGCGGCTGGCCGCGATAAACCGGATCAAGCGCCTGCTTAAAGCGCGGGACGCCGTGCTGGTAGCACATTATTACACCGATCCGGACATCCAGTTGATTGCTGACGAGACCGGCGGGTGCGTGTCGGACTCGCTGGACATGGCGCGCTTTGGGCAGGAACATGCCGCCAGCACCTTGGTTGTGGCTGGTGTTCGCTTCATGGGCGAAACCGCGAAAATTCTGAGTCCTGAAAAGCGGGTATTGATGCCAACTCTCGAAGCGGAGTGCTCACTCGACCTGAGCTGTCCGCCGGCGGCGTTCAACAGGTTCTGCGACGAGCACCCGGATCGCACGGTTGTCGTTTACGCCAACACCAGCGCGGAGGTAAAGGCGCGCGCGGACTGGGTGGTGACATCCAGCATTGCCGTGCGGATCATCAGCCACCTTATGGACGAGGAGCGCAAGATTCTATGGGCGCCGGATCGCTACCTGGGTCGGTATCTCAACGAGGTCACCGGGGCGGACATGGTGCTGTGGAACGGCGCCTGCGTGGTGCACGAGGAATTCAAGTCGGCCGGGTTGCGCCAGTTAAAGCAGACGCATCCCGACGCGGCGGTGCTGGTCCATCCGGAGTCGCCCGCCGACGTGATCGAGATAGCCGATGTCGTGGGATCGACGACCGCACTTATCAAGGCCGCCCGTGAACTGCCTCACCAGACGCTGATTGTAGCGACCGATCGCGGCATCTTTTACAAAATGCAGCAGGCGGCGCCGGGGAAAACGCTGCTTGAGGCGCCTACGCACGGCGAGGGCGCAACCTGCAAAAGCTGCGCGCATTGTCCGTGGATGGCCATGAATGGGCTGCATAATCTCGAACGCGCGCTGGAAGCCGGCGCTAACGAGATCCATCTGGATGAAGCGGTGCGACACCGCGCCTTACGATCGACTCAGCGCATGCTGGATTTCGCCCGCCAGAATTAGCGGGCTAGCAAGACTTGCAATATTTAATGTATCCCGTTCGCTGGCGCCGATTCGGTAACGGGTGCCTGCGTGGTAACGAGCTTGCCACGCAGTTGAGTCAGGCTCACTTCGATCCCAAGTTGCAATCGCTGATCGCCATACTCAAGTAACGGCAATACCCGCAACAACAAAGCGGCGAGGTGATGATCGAGCGCTTGCGTTTGCCCCGCCGCCAACAGTTCGACGGCGCCATCCAAGGTCAACTTGACCTGTGAAGTCGAACTGCCCGCGCGCGGTGACTCCGGTCCGATGCGGGGAAATTCCTCGATTACCAGTCGGTTGCCTCCGGCGCCTCTGGCGCGCGTCAGAGGCTGTTCGGCGCGTTTGATGATGTCTTCAAATCGCAGCTCGGCACTGCAAGGACCCGTGACCAGCGCAGCACTTGCGGTAACCTGGAAACGCTGATCGCCCAGCCGATAGAGCGACTCACCAATCAAGGTATGAACTCGCTTGGCCGTGATGGAAGCGGACTGATGATCGGCACCCGGCATGACGACCGCAAACTTTGCCAGACCGGCTCGCGCGGTCAGATCTTCCCGGCGCATACTCCCGGCGATCAGGCGGCCAACGTGGCTCAGGATTTTCTCCGAGATCTGACGTCCCTTGCCTTTGAATACGTCTTCGAATGCGTCCAGCTCAATGAAGAGCATTGCCAGGTCCGCGTTCTGACTGACTGCTAACGCAAGCATCGCGGCGCCCTGTTCGTGCAGATGGCGCAAGTTCGCCAGCCCGGTAAGGGGATCGACGGTGCTCTTTTTCGCGAGCAGTTCCTGCGCCTGCTCCAGTAGTCGGCTGGTTTGATTGGCCTTGGCGTGTACGCTGGCGCGCGCCCTGATCTGCACCGAATCGAACGGCTTGGAAATAAAGTCACTGGCGCCCAGAGACATGACCTGGTTACGTATCTTCTCATCGTCTTCGTGGCCGGTCATGATTATCACTGGCAGCCGGTTGATGCGCACTTGCGCGGACTCCCGGATGTCGCGAAGCAGCTCGAAACCGTTTTTGTTAGGCATCATCAGGTCTGAAAAAACGACCTGAATACCGTTTTCGCGGGCGAGAATATCCCATGCGACATTGTCGTCCGCGGCCTCGATGACGGTAAAATCCTGTGACAGTATCCGCTGAATGGCCCGTCGCATGACGTTCGAATCGTCCACCACCAGCACGCTCGGCTTTTCCAGGGCAACGTCGTTTGTGTTCGGGGCTGTGGTCATCCTTATCTCCCAGTTCAGGTAAGCCCGGCTACTGCGTGCCCTGGCGTGATGGCAACGGCAAGGTCAGGGTGTTAGGGTCAGCGTCCGCGGGCGGCGGAATCGTCTCACGCGTCTGCGCGCTCTCGGACGGCAGGATCCGCGCGTCAGGGCTATTGCGCGAGCCTAAAGAGATTACGGTAAACGTGCTTGCCAGCGCAATCGCCACCGCGCTTGCGTGTCCGATCAACAACACGGGCCATGTGCGTCTGCGTAGCGGATAGTAGAGTAACAGCCAGACGAAGACGTAGACGAGCAGGGTGAACCAGTAAATCGTGGCATTCTCAATATTGATGGCCAGCGGGCCGATGCGGGTGGGCGCGACAACGCCCTGATACGCGATCCACGCGCCGGCTCCGAACAGTCCGGCGAAGGCGACGAAATGAAATATGATGCGGCTCTTCATTGTGATCGAGCGTTATAGTTTGAAATGAACATGATGAGACATCTGATGTGCCGTGAGACTAATCCCCAAGGTAGGTATAACCGTGCAGGCCGTGCTCAAGCTCGTCGCATAGCGCTGCCTGGCGCTCGGCACTGAATCCTGCCGCCGCGACTTTTTCGTGATAGACGGCCAGCAGGCGCTCGGGCGAAAAATGCACCATGCTCAGCAACTCGTCCACCTTGTCACCAAACTCCGGCGCGTCCAGTCGATAACCACCGTCCGGCAACAGTTCTACATTAATGGCGTGCGTATCACCGAACAGGTTATGCAAATCCCCGAGAATTTCCTGGTACGCGCCGACCAGAAATATTCCCAGCAGGTAGGGTGTTCCGGGCTGGTAATCGTGCACGGGAAGCGTGGCCTCGATGCGCCCGCTGTCCACATAGGCGCGAATCTGCCCATCCGAGTCGCAGGTCAGGTCTTGCAGCACCGCGCGTCGCGTTGGCGCTTCATGCAGGCGATGCAACGGCACGATGGGAAAAATCTGGTCGATCGCCCATACGTCGGGCACCGACTGGAATACTGAAAAATTACAGAAATATTTGTCGGCGAGTTTTTCATGGAGTTGCGTGGCAATGTCCCGCGGCGGCTCTTGCATCGAGTCGAGCGTGCTCATCAACCGCTGGCAGATCGCACGATGGAGTTGCTCGGCCCGCACTCTGTTGCGCAAATCGAGCACCCCATGCGTGTACATGGACTGCGCCTCGCTCAACCAGTACTGCGCCTCGTTATAGATTTCACCGACCGACAGCTCATATTGATGATCGTAGAGACGCCATAGCTCACGCAGCACCACAACCGTATCGACCTGCGCGGGCTTCGCAACATCGCCTGCCGAGGTATATTCAACGTCGATGACGTTAGTAATCAACACGGCATGATGTGCGGTCATGGCGCGACCGGCTTCAGTCACGATATCGGGATGCGGAAGTCGCTGCTCATCGCATATGTCGGCTAGCGCACGCACGATGGTACCCGCGTATTCCGGTAGCGTGTAGTTCATGGAGCAGTAGGCACGCGAGCCCGTGCCTTCGTAATCGACACCAAGCCCGCCGCCCACGTCGACCACGTCAATGCCGGCGCCCAACGCGCGCAGATCGGCGTAAAAGCGGCCCGCTTCACGCATGCCGCGATTAATGTCGCTGATATTTGCGATTTGAGAACCCATGTGAAAATGCAGCAAGCGCATACTGCCCAGTAAAGACTCTTCTCTTAAGCGCTCGATCAACGCCAGCACTTGCGCGGCGGACAACCCGAACTTGGCCTTGTCGCCGCCCGTGTTCTGCCATTTGCCCTCGCCAATCGAAGCTAAGCGTACGCGCACACCCAGCAGTGGCGAGACACCCAGCGCGCGCGACTCGCGAAACACCAGTTCCAGTTCCGACGGCTTCTCCACCACGATATACACGCGATGCCCCAGCAGGCGTCCAATCAGCGCCAGACGGATGTACTCCGAATCCTTGTATCCGTTACAGATTACGACGCCGTCATCCTCAATGAGCGCCAGGACCGCCATCAGTTCCGGCTTGCTGCCAGCCTCCAGACCGACCCGGCCGCTGCCGTGGTGCAGAATCTGCTCGACGACGCTGCGCTGCTGGTTGACTTTTATCGGATAAACCGCGGTGTAGCGTCCCCCGTAAGATCGCTCACGCATGGCGCCATCCACCGCGCTACATAACTGCGTCACGCGATCGCGCAGAATGTGCTGAAATCGCACCAGCACGGGCAGGCGCAGCCCGATCGAATGGAACTCCCGCACCAGCGCTTCCAGCGGCACGCCGGCAATGTCCGGCTGGTCTCGGTGCAGCGCCACCAGACGGCCGTGAGGATCGATATCGAAATACCGCTCCGCCCAGTTGGCAAGGTTGTAAACCTGCCGCGCGCGCGCGATCGACCACGGCTGCTTCGCTTGCGTGTGTTCGTCTAGCGATGGCATGATTCACGCTCCGGGCGGCGGGACGTCATAGTTCTAGAACGAAGGCTAGCAGCCATGCCTGCTAGCGGGTTCAGCAGCTTTCGCCGGCGCTTGCGATCCATACGCGAAACGACCATCACCTCCCTCAACAATAACGTATACATTCCTGACATCTCACGGAGCAGCTTTATGGCACTGGACAACCGCTGGTTCAGCGAAGTATTCGAGCAATGCGGCTCAGCCTTTTCGCTGCGACTGAAGAGCAAGCTCCACGAGGAACAGTCCGCTTATCAAAAAATAGAAATATATGACACCGAAGGCTTCGGCAATCTCATGGTCATCGACGGCTGCGTCATGTTGACAGACCGCGATAATTTCATCTACCACGAGATGATGGCGCATACCGGGCTGTTCAGTCACTTAACCCCCGCGCGCGTGGTCATCGTCGGCGGTGGCGACTGCGGCACCTTGCGCGAGGTGCTGAAGCACCCCGAGGTCAAAACCGTGTGGCAGGTGGAAATCGACGAGCGCGTGACCCGGCTGGCTGAACAATACTTTCCTCGACTATGCGATTCCAACGACGACCCACGCGCGCACTTTTATTTTGGCGACGGTATCGACTGGATAAAGCGCTGCGAACCGGCTTCGCAGGACATCATCATCATTGACAGCACCGACCCGGTGGGACCCGCCAAAGGGTTGTTTTCGGAAAACTTCTACCGCGATTGCCACAAGGCGCTGGCCACGGGCGGCCTGCTCGTGCAGCAAAGCGAATCCCCGCTGGTACACACGGAAAGCATTATCCGCCCGATGGCCGAAGGATTGCGCGCGGCGGGATTCACGGACGTCGCCGTGCATCATTTTCCGCAGTGCAGTTATCCCACCGGCTGGTGGAGTGCGATCATGGCCCGCAAAGATGGCGCGATCGATTTTGCGCGCGCGCAGGCCGCTGCTGAAAAAGCCTTCGAGACTCACTACTACAACGCCGAGATACATCGCGCCAGCACGGCCGCGCCTGAGTTTTTCCGGCGCGCGCTGGCCATTGGGGGCGAGGCAAACAAAGGCATATAAAACATTTTAAATGTCGGCCGCCCCGCGCAATCTGTCCAGACGCAGTCGCTGACGCTCGTCAAACAGGCGGCGCGCACCGATGCCGGCCGCCGCGAGAATGCCGAAACCCGTGCCGGCCGTGACCAGAAAGAACACCAGAATCTGATATTTAACGGCCTCCATCGGCGGATTTCCCGCGAGAATCTGGCCCGTCATCATGCCCGGCAGACTGACCACGCCGGCGGCGGCCATGGCGTTTACGATCGGGATCAGCCCATTGCGCACGCTGTCGCGGCGTATGGCGACAATCGCTGTAGCCCAGTCGTGACCCAGAATCAAACGCGCCTCGATCACGGTCCGCTGTTGCCACGCGAGCCGCGTCAGATTATCGAGCGTTAACGCCACCCCGGTCATGGTATTACCCAGCATCATGCCCAGAAGCGGTATCGCGTAGCGCGGCTCATACCATGGGTCGGGGCCGACGATAACGGTCAGCGCCAGGAACGTGACGCTGAATGCCGAGACAAACATCGATAGCGTGCCGAGCGCGTACCCGGCCATGCCCCCGAAGCGGCGCTGCTGCCTCGCCATCACCTCGTAACCCGCGATGATCAACATCGATAGCGCGAGCAGTGTGACCCACCACAGGCTCACGTTCGCAAACAGCGCCTCCAGCACCAGCCCGATCAGCATCAACTGCGCCGCACAACGAACCGCGGCGACGACCAGAGTGCGCGAATGCCCCGCGCCGGTAAACCAGTTGGACGCCGCCAGCAAGACGATGAGCGACGCCGCGAGGCCGAGATCGAACGCGCTGAGCCGGATCATGTCCATCAGTGGCTCGGGGCCTGCAACCGCCCGTCCGCCATGCGAACGACGCGGTCGGTGATTCGTGCCGCCTGCGCGACATCGTGGCTCACCCACAGCGCACAGGCATGGTTTACCTTGAGGTAATCGGCGACCAAGGCTTCCACCCGTCCGCGGTTAATCTCGTCCAAATTCGCCGTGGGTTCATCCAGCAGCAGCACCCGCGGTCGATTGCTCAGCAGCCGCGCCAGCGCCAGCCGCTGGCGCTCGCCGCTCGACAGGCGCGCCACCTGCCAGTTCAGGGTTTCGGGACCGAACCCCAGCGGCGCGATAGTCGCGGCGGCGCCTTTAGCGAAGTGCATGCCTACCGTATCAGCCCACCACTGGCTTTCCGCCGGCAGCAATCCCACGCGGCGGCGCCACTCGGGCGGCGACAGGTCGCGCCGGCAACAGCCTCCGATTCGGACGTCGCCGCTGACACAATCCATATCCGCCACCGCGCGCAGGAACAACGTTTTGCCCGCGCCCGATACACCTTGCACGACCACGCATTCCAGCGCGTTCAAGGTCAGCGTAATCGGGCCGAAGTGCGCGCCGCGCAGGTTGTCAATCTCCAGCATACTTTGCGGTCAGACTGTAGAGCATCGAATCTGTGTATCCTCGACAAACCTAGCAGAAACGCCCGCACGAGACCTCAGGTAACGGAATCTGTTATGTTGCGCTCGTTTAGAAAAGCCACTTGAAGGAACCCGATTATGTCTACCTCTCATTCAGATCAGCTGCCCGACATCCAACTGGATCGCGACAATCTTTACCAGGAAGAAACCTTCTCCGATCGCAGCGCCGGCAGCATCATGCGACTTACGCCGGTCAAGCCCGACGGTTCCAGGGACCATGACCGCACGGTGCAGTATTTCGGCCAGACGCAGATTATGTCGCCGATGGGCGCGCTGCCGCTTAGTTTTCTGCTGAAAGCAGACTCGCTGGAGGAGGCGATCAAGCAGTTTCCGCAAGCCGCCAAAACCGCTATGCAGAACGCGGTCGAGGAGATCAAGGAACTTCAGCGCGAAGCTGCGTCCTCTATCGTCGTTCCACAGGGTGGCAGCGGCGGGCCGTCCGGACAGCAAGGCGGCGGACGCCTGTTTCGCCCGTGACACAGCGCAATGTTCGCGCGTTGTGTTGAGATGGTCATAAATAGTCGCGCCGACAATAGAAAACGGGCGCCGAAGCGCCCGTTAACACTGACCTGCAAGACGAAAGGCTGATCCGTGTGTTACCAATTCTTGTGCGAATCAGCCGTCCCGAGTATTTCTAGCCCGTATTGACACCAATGCACGCAGGCAATCTTCATCATGGGTTATAGGCGTTTTCGCCGTGCTCGGCGACATCCAGACCTTCACTCTCCACTTCATCGGAAACCCGCAACCCGATAGTGAGCTTGATCAGCAGCAATGCGATTGCGCTGACCACAGCACTCCACGCGATCGCCACGGCTACGGTCTTGACCTGAATCAGTATCTGCGCGCTGTCGTAACCGAACTCGGGGCCCACCCATCCATCGACCACAAAACCGGCGCCGCCCAGCGCGGGATTGACGAATATGCCCGTCAGAATGGCGCCTATGATGCCGCCCACGGCATGCACGCCAAAGGCGTCCAGCGCGTCATCGTAGCCAAGCGCCTTCTTGATATAGGTGACCGCTAGAAAGCACAGGAACCCCGCCGCGAGACCAATTACCAACGCCCCTTGTACGCCGACAAAACCGCAGGCCGGCGTGATGGCCACCAGACCGGCGATACAGCCAGTTATCGCGCCCAGCAGACTCGGTTTGCCCTTGATGATCCATTCGGCGAACAGCCAGGTGAGCGCCGCCACCGCGGTTGCGATGATCGAGTTCGCAAGTGCCAGCACGGCGTAGCCATTAGCCTCAAGATTCGAGCCGGCATTGAAGCCGAACCAGCCCACCCACAGCATGCACGCACCGATCAGTGAAAATACGAGATTGTGCGGTGCCATCTGTACCCTCCCATGCCCGGCCCGCCGGCCTAAAAAGAGCGCCGCCATCAGCCCCGCGACGCCGGCGTTGATATGCACCACGGTACCACCGGCGAAGTCCAGCGCGCCCCATTGCCATAGCAGGCCGGCCGACGCGTTCATCTCGTCGACGACTCTGGCGCTGGTGTACGCATCAGGACCGGCCCACCACCACACCATGTGCGCCATCGGCAGATAAGAAAATGTAAACCAGATGACACTGAAGGCGAGCACAGCCGAAAATTTCATGCGCTCGGCGTAACCACCCGCGATCAGTGCGCAGGTAATCGCAGCGAATGTGAGCTGAAACATCGCGAACATCAGTTCAGGGATATATACCCCCTTGCTGAACGTTGCCGCGGCGGTAAACAAGCCGTTCTCGTCGTACACCACGCCTTCCAGAAACATCTTAGATAAGCCGCCGAATATCGCATTGCCGTCGCTGAATGCCACGCTGTAACCGTAAATCACCCACAACAACGCGATCACGCAAAAAATGGTGAACGTCTGCATCAGGGTCGACAGCATATTTTTCGAGCGCGTCATGCCGCCGTAGAAAAGTGCTAAGCCCGGCAGCGTCATCAGGATAACCAGCACGGTGGCGATCATCATCCACGCCACGTTGCCTTCGTCGAATTCGGGCGCCGGTTGCGCCCACGCCGGCGCGCTGACCAGCGTGCCCGCAAGCGCCAAACCTAATCTACAAGTCAGTTTCATGTTTGTCTCTCGTACTTAAGTTGTATCTGCACGCGCACATATCCGCGCGAGGAAATGTTTGCCACGTGCTTAATCGGGATCGTCACAGCGCATCCGCGCCGACTTCGCCGGTGCGTATGCGTATGGCCTGTTCCAGGCTGGATACGAATATTTTGCCGTCGCCGATCTTGCCGGTGTTGGCGGCTTTGGTGATGGCGTCGATCGCGTTATCCGTCAGGCCGTCGTCGATGGCGATCTCAAGCTTCACCTTGGGCAAAAAATCGACCACGTATTCCGCGCCGCGGTAAAGCTCGGTGTGACCTTTCTGCCGGCCGAAGCCCTTAACCTCGGTGACGGTGATGCCTTGCACGCCAATTTCCGACAGCGCTTCGCGCACGTCATCGAGCTTGAAGGGTTTGATGATTGCGGTGATGAGTTTCATGCTTGCAACTCCTTAATCTAAGGACGTCAATTAGAACTTGTAGATGGCTTCCAGGCCTACCGAATACTGACTATCATCGACGCTGCCATCGGTATCCACGAAGCTGTCGATGTCCGACCAGTCGTAGCGTGTTTCGGCACGGATCTCCACCGCATCGATGGGCAGATAAGCGAGCGTCGCGGTGACCTCTTTCCACTCCTGTGCCACGCCGGTGCGGAAGCCGTCCTCGTCATCGAACCACTCGCCGCGTAGCACTGCGCGCCATTGCTCGGCGAACTGGTAATTGGCGTAGCCCGCGACGCCTTTCCACTCGGCGTCCGAACCAGCGGCGACGGCGTCTTCCTGCTGCGCCCAATCGCCATTGACCACGAAAATAAGCGAGTCGGAGAACAGGTAGCTCACCACCACATCGACCAGGTCGCGCCTGCCGACTACCGCGCCGGGCTCGTTACCGGTATAAGCGGCTGCTGAAACATTGATAAAATCGGTGGGCGAGAACGAGGCGCCTAATTCGAGCGTCTTCTCGTCGGCGACATCGCCATCGGCGGCGACAGCGGCCGATTCTTTCAACACATCCCAGCCGTTGTTCACGCCCACAGTGAACTTGGCGCCGCCGGCGGTCTCCATGCTGGCGCGCACGCCAGTGTGCGTGAACGGAATGGCATAACCAAACAGGATAGAGCGGCTGAAGTTTAAGTTGGCCGGGCTTTCGATCACTTCCGCTCCCGCCAAGGTGACAAATTTGCCACCCACAAACGTGAAGGGTCCGGTGGCGTATTGGGCGAAGGCCTCCTGCACATCGAATTCGTCATCGGCGCCGGTGCCGAGCGGCGCGAATACGTTGGCATCCGACCCGGCGCTCAACTGTACCAGCCCGCCAAAACCATCTTCGGGCAGATAGCTTGCGGTTACATCCACTAGGTGCAAATTGAAGCTCTTGCGTTCACGGTCGAACACGCGGTTTGGGACGTCGCTGGTAAAACCTCCCGCGCCCGATAGGTAGGTGAACGAGGTATCAACATACCCCGTGAGAGTTACACCGGAAGCGTCAAGTATCTCCCCAATTGTTGGGGCGCTCGCGTCGTCGGACTCTGCGTGAGCCGCCGCTACGTGTACGAGGAGGCCAGCACAGAGGCTGGCCAAGAAGATGGGCTTCATAAGTTGCTCCGTTGTCTAAGGTTGATGGTCTTTCAGACGCCATGCTCCTACGTCTACGCGGCCAGAGCATTTCCTGTACCAGTCCGCAATACGCCGTCAAAACAATGACTTGAATGGCCAACCAGCCCTGATGCACAGTTATCCCGCACTATCAAAGCGCGTCGTGCCGGTCTGGCGCACTCGTTTAGTGCGGTATGGACAACGCGCTGAAACGCCAATACTCTAGCCCTATATTGGACGCGAGAGAGAAGCTGAGATGATCGAAACCAAGCTCTTGGACGACCTCGCCCGCAAACTGGCCGGCACGATGCCGCGCGGCGTGAGCGCATTTCAGCGAGAAATTGAAAAGAACCTTCGCGCCGGACTTGAGGCCGTGTTCCAGCGTCTGGACCTGGTGACGCGCGAGGAATACGAGGTGCAGGTGGCGCTGCTGGCCCGCAGCCGCGATAAGCTGGCAGCGATGGAGGCGCGGATCGCCGAACTGGAAGGCAAAGGCGAAGCCAAAACGCCTCCGGCGCAAGACCATCGAGCGCCTTTCGACACGATTTAGCCGGTAGCCCAGTCCGAGGCCGTGTGCGAGCACTCCCGCAAGCTCGCACAATAGCTCTCGTCATGACGAGCTGACTTCGCGGCGCCACACCGGTTAGCGCTGCGGCGCGGACAAGCCTCGCGCACTGTAAGGTCTGATAGAATCACAGGCTCGTCAAACAAGAACGACATAATCCTTGTCCCTCGCCATCGTTCTAAGCCGCGCGCAGCAGGGTATCGACGCGCCATCGGTCAGCGTTGAGGTTCATCTGGCGAACGGCCTGCCCGGCCTGTCCATCGTCGGTCTGCCTGAAACAGCGGTGAAGGAGAGCAAGGACAGGGTGCGCGCCGCGTTACTTAACGCAAAGTTCGAATTCCCGATGCGACGCATCACCGTCAATCTGGCGCCGGCCGATCTACCCAAAGAGGGTGGGCGTTTCGATCTGCCCATCGCTCTGGGCATTCTCGCGGCCTCGGGGCAGATGCCCTCGAAAGGGCTGGATGCATATGAATTCGTCGGAGAACTGGGTTTGAGCGGCGAACTGCGCGCAATCCGTGGCGCGCTGCCCGTGGCGTTGCAGGCGCGCGCCGCGAACAGAACACTGGTGGTGCCGCGCGCCAATGCCGCGGAGGCCGTGCTGGTGAAAGATTGCCGCGTGCTGGCGGCCGATCATCTGTTGCAGTTGTGCGCGCATCTGTCCGGCGCGGAACCGCTCATACCCTTCGCATACGAACCGTCTCGCGTGCATGTGCATGCGGAACTGGACCTGAGTGACGTACGCGGCCAGCACCGCGCGCGGCGCGCGCTGGAAATTGCCGCGGCCGGCGGCCACAACCTGATTATGATCGGGCCACCCGGCACGGGCAAAACCATGCTGGCCAGCCGCCTGCTCACCATCCTGCCACCCATGACCGACCGCGAAGCCATTGAATCAGCGGCCATCCTGTCCATCAGCGAACAAGGCTTTAATGCTCGCGACTGGCTTAAGCGGCCATTCCGCGCGCCGCACCACACCGCCTCTGGCGTGGCGCTGGTGGGCGGCGGCTCCAACCCCCGCCCCGGCGAGATATCGCTCGCGCACCACGGCGTCTTGTTTCTGGACGAGCTGACTGAATTCGATCGGCGGGTGCTGGAGGTGCTGCGCGAACCGCTGGAGACCGGACGGATCACCATCTCGCGCGCCGCGCGCCAAGCCGACTTTCCGGCGCGCTTTCAACTGGTCGCGGCAATGAATCCCTGCCCGCAGGGCTACGACTGCGATTTACGCGGCAACTGCTCGTGTACGATCGACCAGCAGCGCCGGCACCGCGCGCGTATTTCGGCGCCGCTGCTGGACCGTATCGATCTGCATATCGACGTGCCGCGCGTGCCGCGTGAGGCATTGCGCGCCGATGGTGGACTCCCGGCGGAAAGCAGTGCAGCCGTCCGCGCGCGAGTGGTGCAGGCGCGAAGCCGACAATACGAACGGCGCGGCATGAGCAATGCCCTGCTGCGCAACCGCGATGTGGAGAGCACCTGCGGCCTCGAAGCGGCGGATCATTCGTTGCTGGATCAGGCCATGAACCGCTTCAAGCTATCAGCGCGCGCGTACCATCGAATCCTGAAAGTCGCCCGCACTATCGCCGACCTGGAAGGAACCGATAACATCCGCACGCCGCACTTGAGCGAGGCTATTTCGTACCGGACTCTGGACCGGCTGCTGGCGAACTAAATGAAGCCGGTCAGCATCTTCCACAGAGGCGCCAGATGAGCAGGAACGAAACCGCGACCCCGGAAGCGACGCAGCTCAAGCGCGCCATCAGCAAACCGCTGCTGGTGGTGTTCGTGACCGGCGATATCCTGGGCGCGGGCATTTACGCGGTGGCCGGCGAAATCGCGAGCCAGGTGGGTAGCGCGGTGTGGGCGCCGATGCTGCTGGCGTTCGCGCTCGCGATGCTGACCGCGACGTCGTATTCCGAACTCGTTACCAAATATCCGCAGGCGGCCGGTGCGGCGCTGTACGTGCACAAGGCGTTCGGGCTGCCATTTTTGACCTTCATCATCGCCGTGGCGGTCATGGCTTCGGGCATTGCTTCGGCCAGCACCTCGGCGCTCGCCTTCGCGCAATACTTAAGCGCCCTGGTTTCGTTTCCGCAGGTGCTCGCCGCGCTGGCCTTTCTGCTGGTGCTGACCTTCATCAACTATCGCGGGATATCCGAGTCGATCAAGCTCAATCTCGGCTTGACGGCCATCGAGGTGTCGGGTCTGCTGATCGTAATCGTCATCGGCGGCATGGCGCTGGCAAGTGGCAGCGGCGATGTATCGCGCGCGCTGGAATTCAGGACCGATACTGCCATTCCGCTGGCGATTCTCAGCGGCGCCGCGCTAGCCTTTTTCTCGTTTGTCGGTTTTGAAGATTCGGTTAACTGCGCGGAGGAGACGCAGAATCCGCGGCAAATTTTCCCCTTCGCGTTATTTACAGGCTTGACGATCGCGCTCGTGTTTTATCTGCTGGTGGTGCTCACCGCGGCTGTCGTTCTGCCCACCGACAAACTGGTCGGCTCCAGCGCGCCGCTGCTGGACGTTGTCAGGATCGGCGCACCGGCTTTTCCCGCGAAAGTATTTGCCTTCATCGCGCTGCTGGCGGTCACCAATACGGCGCTGATCAATCTCATCATGGCCTCGCGACTGCTCTATGGGCTCTCGAATCAGGGCATCGTGCCGGCGTTGTTCGGCCGCGTCCATCAGACACGTCAGACCCCGTGGGTCGCGATCCTGGTGGTGTCCGGCGTCGCGGTCGCGCTGGTGTCTACCGGCAGCATCGCGGCGCTGGCGGGCACCACGGTGCTACTGCTGCTGTCGGTATTCACCTTGGTCAATGTGTCGGTGCTGGTGCTTCGTCGGGACAAAATCAGCGAGCAGCATTTTCGTGCGCCGACTCTGATTCCGGTGCTGGGCGCGATCTCCTGTGCGGGCCTGGTCGTGTTTACGATCGTGATCGATCCGTTCGCAACCTTGCGCGCCGTGCTGCTGATCGGCGTCGGTATCGTCCTGTGGTTTGTCAATCGCGCGTTTCACGGGCGGGTTAAAGAGATCGACAACACGCGCTTGATCAAGTGAATGCTGTCTCGCGCCGGCCGCGGATTCATCGTCGCGCTGCGGCAGCACTTTTGGCCTCGTCGTCTGCCGGGTGATAAAGTGAGGTATCCGCGGTCAATGACTGATGAGGAGGCCTCCTTGAGCATATCCGATTTTCCCGCATTTCCAAAAGAATTCAGCAAGCTGGGCGGCGCTGGCAAAGGCCGCGACGCCGTCGGCAAGAATTGGTTTCGAATCCTCACGGCGGAACTTGGCGGACTTAAGCCGCATGAACGCGCGCTTGATGCCGGCTGCGGCTTGGGCCGCATGGCGGTGCCGTTGATGGCCTATCTGCGCGAGCCCGGCTCGTACGACGGCTTTGACATTTCGCCCGAAGGCATTGCCTGGTGCCAGCAACACATCACCGGGAGACAACCCAACTTTCGTTTCCAGGTCGCGGACATCCGCAACACGCAGTACAACCCCAAAGGCAACCAGAAGGCGAGCGAGTACCGCTTTCCTTATCAGGATCAATCGTTCGACCTGGTGTTCATGGCGTCGGTGTGCACGCATCTGATGCCTGACGAGATACGGCAATATCTGTCGGAAACCAGCCGCGTGCTGAACACCGGCGGTCGCTGCGTGATTTCATATTTTCTGCTGAACGAGGCGTCGCTCAAACGCATTAAGGCAGGCAAGCTCAATCCCCCGCAGCGCAGCTTCAGCCACGATTACGGCACATACCGCGTGCAGAACCAACAGGTGCCCGAAGCCGCCATCGCGCACGACGAAGCATCCGTGCGCGAGTTATACAACCGGTACGGCCTGAGCATCACAGAACCGATTCACTACGGCGGCTGGGCCGCGCGCAAAAGCGCTCTCGGCGTCAACCACAATCAGGATTTGGTGCTGGCGATCAAGGCCTGACAATTTCCCAGGCTTGTGACAAAACCCAACATCCTCTGGATCTGCACCGACCAGCAACGTTTCGACACGCTGGGCTGTTACGGCAATCCGTACGTGCACACGCCGAACCTTGATAGTCTGGCGGAGCAGGGTGTGCTGTTCGAGCAGGCGTATTGCCAGAGCCCGGTATGTACGCCCAGCCGCGCGAGTTTCTTGACCGGCCGTTATCCGCGAACCACGCGCTGCCGCATGAACGGACAGGCGATCCCGGCCGACGAGAAACTCGTCTCGAAGCTGTTGGCGGACGGTGGATACAACTGCGGGCTGGCGGGCAAACTGCATATTGCGCCGACGCACCCTTCCGTATCGCCGCTGACGGAGCGGCGTATACACGACGGTTTCGCCGAGTTCCACTGGTCGCATCATCCAAATCCCGACTGGCCGACAGACGAATATCAACACTGGCTGCGCGGCCACGGTAAGGCATACAGCGTCACGCCGCTCAAGGGATCGAAGCACGTTGAAATCGGCATGGAGGCCGACTATCACCATACGACGTGGTGCGCGGAAAAGGCCATTCACTTCATGCAGGCCAACGCGCGGTACAAACGACCGTGGATGTTTGTCGTGGATATTTTCGATCCGCATCATCCGTTCGATCCGCCGAGGACGTACCTGGAACGTTACCTTGACAGGCTCGATGAGATTCCACTTCCGGCATACGTCCCCGGCGAGCTGGATAGCAAACCCCATTATCAGCGTGCACGGCACGGAAGCGCATCGCGCCGGAAAAAGGCGCTTGCCTACGAGAGTCTGACTAGCAAGGATCACCGGCTGCTGCGTGCTGCGTACTGGGCGATGGTGGACCTGATCGATGCGCAGGTGGGGCGCATGCTGGCCGCGCTGGAAGAAACCGGACAGCGCGATAACACCTTGGTAATTTTCATGTCCGATCACGGCGAGTTGCTGGGCGACCACGGCATGTATCTCAAAGGCCCGTTTTTTTATGACGTGTCGGTGCGGGTGCCGCTGATCGTTTCGATGCCGGGCATGGTGCGCGGCGGGCGCCGCGAGTCCTCGTTCGTCGAGTTGGCGGACCTGGCCCCGACGTTGCTGGAGGCCGCCGGACTGCCGGTATTTGCGGGCATGCAGGGGCGCTCGTTATGGAAACTTTTAACCAGCAAAAGGAAACAAATAACGCATCGCGACGACGTGTACTGCGAACATTACGATGCAAGCCTCGGCAACCGCAGTGCGGGCGCGCGGGCAACGATGGTGCGCACCCAAACGCACAAGCTGATCGCATTTCATGGCGAGGAATTAGGCGAACTTTACGATCTCTCGCAAGACCCCGGCGAACACGAAAACAGGTGGGCCGATCCCGCTTACGAGCAGGTAAAGCGCGAACTGCTGATCAGGCTCTGCGACCGCATGGCCGCTACGGTGGACCCGCTGCCGCCGCGGGTTGCGCCTTGGTGAGCGCCCGAATTCCTCAAGCGAGTGCGCGCAGCCGCGTACGCGCGGCGACGTTGCTTATCAGGCCCGGAAACAACCGGCAGGCCGCGACGCCGAAGCTTTGCACCACAGGTTTGTCGAAGGCGCGTCCCAGTAGAGACGCCACGTCGATTTGCGGGGACAGCTCCGCGAACGCGCGCGCATGAAAGCAGGGCGCGCGGTTGCCATCGATAAGGAACTCGCTGACCGCGAGCCTTGCGGTGTGCAGCGCGATCGACATCCCTTCACCGCAGAACGACGGGATAACGGCGAACTGGTCGCCCAGCCGATAAATGCTATCCGCGCCTTCGCTTTCTTCCGAGCCCGCGCCCGCATGCACGAAGCCGTAAGGCAGGCCTGTGATCGCCGCGGGACGCCGCCAGCACGGGTTTGCATGATCGACGAATTCGCGAAAAGCTACACACGAGCCGGAAATATACTCCAGCAGCCTGCTCCAGTCTCTCCCGATGCGCGCGAAGCGCTGGCGCGTGACGACCAGACACAGGTTGGCTTTTCCGTCCTCGATCAGCTGCAAACCGGCGTATCCGCCGTTAAACAATATCATTTCGACGTGTTCGGCCAGCGCCTGACGCTGCGCCCTCGTGCAGGCAAAGTGCATTTTGAAGCCGATAAAATCATTCTGCGTGCCGGGGCGCCTTTTCAGCGCCGGAAACTCGTGTTTACCGGTCGCGAGAAACACGGCGTCGGCTTTCGCGCCGAACCTGTCTTTGGCCCCGACTCGCCAGCCCTCGCCGGCCGGCGTGATACAAGAAACCTTGCCGCCGCGATGAATCGTCGCGCCATAATCCGCCGCCTGCGCCAGCAACTGCTCGTCCATCAAAAAACGTGACAGGCTCAGACCGATAAACGGCAATCGCGCCCGCGCGCGGCGCCTGCCATGATGCACGCGCACAAACCGCAGCGGCACCGCCCCCAGCCGCACCGCATCGATACCCAGTTCAGTCAGATATTGCTGCGCCTCGAAGCTTAAGAACTCCCCGCAGACCTTGTGATGCGCGTGCTTTTGTTTTTCTATCAGCAGAGTCTTTTTGCCCGCCCGCGCAAGATGGCACGCCGCCGCGCCGCCGGCCAGCCCGCCGCCGACGACGATCGCATCCCACTGGCGTGCCTCTTGCCTCAACATCCGCGCGGGTCGCGGTGAGCATGGGTTCGGCCGGCGCTGCGAAAAAAAGGGCAAATGAGCCATCAATGCGCGATCTGGAACATCATGCTTTCCGTCGTCAGACCGGGACCGAAGGCCAGCGCGCAACCCAGCGCGGCGGACGGCGCGCGATCGAGCATCTGTTGCAGGATGAACATCACCGTGGCGGATGACATGTTGCCGAAACGCCTTAAGATATCGCGCGAGTAGTCCAGTTCGTCGTCGCGCAGATGCAGCGCCGATGCCACCGCATCCAGCACTGAGCGACCACCGGGATGCACCGCCCATAGCGCGATGTCCTTACGCCGGTGCGCGCCGAGGATAGCCTCAATGCTCACCGGCAGTTCGCCGCCAATGGTGTGCGGCACGCGACCCGACAAGTGCATATCAAAGCCCAGCCGGCCGA
The DNA here is from genome assembly GCA_013696315.1 of Gammaproteobacteria bacterium. Lineage (NCBI taxonomy): Bacteria > Pseudomonadati > Pseudomonadota > Gammaproteobacteria > Gammaproteobacteria bacterium. The sequence goes on from JACCYU010000235.1 coordinate 20,869, forward strand.
TACGCCAGGTGATCTGTTCGCTGCTTTGCGGCGCGATCACCGCGCGAAAATCGAGCAGTTCGATACCGTGGGGCTCGGCGCTGACCAGGCACGCGGCGCAGCCGTCGGCGAAGACCAGAAATGAAAGCACCTGCGCCAGATCGTCGGCCTCCTGCAGATGTATGGTGCAAAGCTCGAGGTTAAGCACCAGCACGCGCGCACCGGCCTCGGAGCGCACGATATGACGCGCCAGCTTCAGGGCGTTGATCGCGGCGTAACATCCCATGAAACCTACGGTGGTGCGTTCCACCGAAGGAGACAGACCGAAGCGCTCGATGATCTGCAGGTCTAGGCCCGGCGCATAGAATCCGGTGCAGGACACAACGATCAGGTGCGTCACCTTTTCGGCGCCCTGCGGCAAGCCCAGTTTTTCCAGCGTGCGCGAAGCCAGCCGCAAGGCGTGGACTTCGTAAAACCGCATGCGGGTCTGAGTGTCCGGGAAGCGTCCCGCGACGTAGAAATCATCGCAATCCAGACTGTCGGGCGCTGGGTTCGGCTTGACGTAGGAGTAGCGATGTTCGATCTGCGCACGCTCCGCCATGCGCTTGAACAGGCGCCTGGATCTGGGATCGGTCAGCAGGCGCGGGGCGTATTCGACGAACTTGTCGTGCACGTCATGGTCGGGCGCCGCGGTGGCGATTCGGTTGATATAGGCGCTGAACATGTTGAGAAGAAATGGTTGGCAAAAACGTCCTGGCGTCGTAACGAGAGGCAGGATACGCGCGCGACACCTGACCGTTCGGGAATACGTCAGAATCCGACACTCATCAGCGCCGCACGTTCCCGTGTGGCCCGTTATGCGCGGCGGCGACAGCGTGTGCTGTCCTGGTTCGAACGCGCCTTGTGTCGGCGCGCGCGGACGCGCGGCAGGCGAGAACTACTGCACCGCGTTCAACATGTAGTCGACCGCCGCCTTTACGTCTTCATCGCTGAGCTGCGGATTGCCGCCTTTGGGCGGCATCGCGCCGCCACCATTGATAGCGGTCTCGTAGAGATGCGTCTTGCCCTCCTTCAGGTGACTGGCCCATGCCGCCTTGTCACCGTATTTGGGCGCGCCGGCCATGCCCGTGCCGTGACACGAGGCGCAGACACTTTCATATGTTTTTTTGCCAGCGGTCATTGACGCACCGGCGGCTGTGCCTGCCTTGCCTCCAGCCTTGTTCGACGGCGCGTTCTTGCCGCCGGCTTCGGTTGAGCTTTTGGCGCTGTCATTCGCGCCCGCTGCCTTGGCGTTCGAAACCTGCGCGATGATGTAGTCTACGGCCCCCTTGACCTCGTCCTCGCTCAGCTGCGAATGACCGCCCTTGGCCGGCATCGCCCCGATACCGCCGATGGCGCTGGTGTATAGCGCCTGCGGGCCCTTGACGATACGCGCTTTCCACGCCGCCTTGTCCGTCACCATGGGCGCCCCGAGCGCGCCCGAATCATGACAAGAAGAACACATGGCCTGATAGGTCGACTTGCCTTCAGGCGACGCACCCCGCTGGGCTGCCTGCGCCACGTCCGCCGGCGCCGCCCCTGATGTCGCGGAGGCCTGTTTGGTCTGGCCCGATTTTGCCTGCCCGCCCGAGGCCTTGCCGCCCGAAACTTGCGCGATAATGTAGTCAACTGCCCCCTTGACCTCATCCTCGCTCAGCTGCGAATGGCCGCCCTTGGCCGGCATCGCGCCTACGCCGTTGATGGCGCTGCTGTAAAGCGCCTCTGCGCCTATGGCGATACGCGCTTGCCATTGGGCTTTGTCCGTCACCATGGGCGCCCCAAGCGCGCCCGAATCATGGCAGGAAGAACACATGGCCTGATAGGTCGACTTGCCTTCAGGCGACGCGCCCCGCTGGGCTGCCTGCGCGATGTCAGCCGGTGGCGCCCCTGACGGCGCGGACGCTTGTTGCGACTGGCCCGTCTTGGCCTTTCCGCCCGCGGCCTTGGCCGTCTGCCCGCCGCCAGAAACCGTAGCCACGATGTAGTCGACCGCCGCCTGCACCTCCTCGTCGGAGAGACTGGGATCGCCGCCCTTGGCGGGCATCGCCCCGATGCCGTTGATAGCGTGATCATAAAGTGTCTGCTTGCCTTGCTTGATGCGCGATTCCCAGTCGGCCTTAGCGGTTATTTTCGGCGCGCCGCTCGCGCCCGAGTCGTGACACGAGGAGCAGACCTGCGCATACGTCTGCTCACCGGCCGCGCTACCGCCACCCGCCGCCGCGGTCTGGGTCGCTTTTGGCACTTCTCCGGAATGCGCCTCGCCCACCGGCGCGGTACGCTCCGCCACCTGCTTTTCGATCATGGGCCCGTAATCGACGGTGTTGTACGACATCAACACCCGCGCAATCACGAATATCACCACCGTGAACACCACCAGCCCGCCAAGTACGATTAAGAACTGCGACATGAATTGTTTATCATCCTGGGTCACGCGCGGCCTCCAGTATCAGCCAGATTATTTGTTTCGGGATAGGCCGGATGGCCCGTGTAGTGGTCTATCAGACTTGAATATTGCGACAAAACACAAAGCGGACAGGCTCAGGATTATAGGATAAGCGGTATACTCGCACCACCTGCGATGCAAGCACCGCGAACGAAAGTTCCCGGTTTCCAGCAAAAATCGCCGTTGTCGTAAGCCGGCCGGCATGGATGTTATCGTCGGGGCTTGCTAACCTAATTGGAATTGCGCCCGTAGCTCAGATGGATAGAGTGTCGGCCTCCGAAGCCGAAGGTCACAGGTTCGAATCCTGTCGGGCGCGCCACCTTCTATTCGTATCTCATCAAAGCCATCCCTGGCGAAACATTGCGACTGCCCTGAACTCCGGCCCGCACCTCCTTGTGCGGGCGCTCTCCGGTAAAGCGCTTCACTGGATCGATTTCTTGATCAGGCTCGCCCCTGCTGTCCCATCGAGCAGCGATCTTATCGCGCCGGCTCCGTTTCGACGACTGAGGAGATTTTACTCGGGATTAGGCAACGGCCCATGTCGTTGCAGGCTTGCACATTGACGATCGCCTGGAGGTTGTCCGGCCCGTGGCCCGCACCGGGCGCGTGCAGCGTGACTGACAGGATGGTGTCGTCGCTATAAACAGCAATGGGCTTGTCGAAGCCTTCTTTCAGCAGACGCCCGCGCGGATAATTCACCACAGCCTCGACCGGCTGTTTTCCCTGTACGACTTTTAGAGTGGTGGGTATCAGAAATTCCATGGACGCGGGATTCGCGTTGACGTGCCAGCCGCGCGCGATATCCAGCGTCACGTCGATGCCGGAGAGCGCGCCGTTCGCGGACCGCGGCAGAGCACGAACCTTGACGTAGTCGGCGCTCTGCGGAAGCGCCGAGGATGCATTTTGAGCGCGCGAGGCGGATTTATCTGTAACGTCCGCCGCACTGTCGGCGCGTTCCGTCATAGGTAGGTTCGCTGGTTGCGAACTCAAGTAACCGTAAACACCGCAGACCAACGCCACGACAATTGCGACGATCACGAAAAGATTATTTCTACTCATAGAAGTCAGTACCGGGTTAATGGCGCGACGCGCGGGGTTATCCTCCCGGTTTCATCGGTCGCCTCCACGATGGCTTCGATCAGCTGGCTCGCGCCGAACAGATCGGGGAAGCGGCTGACAATCCTGCCATCGCCTTCGATCACAATGGCGAACGGAATCCCGCCGCCGCCAAATGAGCGCAACAGGCGCTGTTGAGGCGCATCCGCCTGCGTCATGTCCACTTGCAGTGTCAGCAGCCCCGACTCACTGGCCAGCGCCACGACTTCGGCGTCGCTGTAAACCGTGCGCTCCAGCACCTTGCAGTTGATGCACCAGTCGGCCGTGAATTCGATTAGCAGAGGCCGCTGCTGCTCGAGTGCGGCCGTGCGTCGTGCATGGCTATACGGCTGCCACGGCAGCGGCTCGCTGTCGCGCAGCGAATCCGCGGCAACCAGCGATCCCACCAGCGCGACGCACACCGCGGGCAGCAGTCGCGAAGCCGTCGATTCACGGTTCAGCAGATGCCATACGGCCCACAACACGAAGAGCGCGACCAGCGAAAACGCGGCCGCCCGCTGCAGCGCGGGCGATACGATCGACCCGATGAAAAATACGGCGCCGCCCAACAATATAAACCCCATCAGCTCCTCGATGCGCGCCAGCCACGCGCCGCCGCGCGGGAGCCGATCGATCAACCCAGGTATCGCCAGCAGCAGCACGTATGGCGCGGCAAGCCCCAGGCCGATGGCCGCGAAGATGGTGACGGTCGCGCTGGCAGGCTGGGTTAACGAAAACGCGAGGACCGACCCCAGAAACGGGCCGGTGCAGGGCGTCGACAGCACCCCGGCCAGGGCGCCGGTGAGGAATGGGCCCGAACCCGCGGCGCCCGCCTCGTACACCTTCGAAGGGAGGCGGATCGGCACGTGCAACGCCATAACCGCGCCGGCCGCGAACAGCAGCACGATCAACATTAGCAGAAACACGCGCGACTGAAACAGAAATCCCCATTGCAGATTAAGGTAGGCGCTGGCCAGACCCAGCGGCAGAAACACGGCCAGCGAACCCGCCGCCAGGGCCAGCGCCGCGATTAAGCGCGCGCGGGATGTCTGACCGGTTTCCGCGATCAGCGCGTGCACCTTGAACGGCAACACCGGCAGCACGCACGGCGCGAGGTTCAGCAGCACGCCGCCGGTAAAGGCGAACACCGCTTGCAGCCAGAGATCCGTCATGTGTTTATGCCCTGCGCCGGTCGCATCGCCAAGTTTGACTCTGGTTGAGCGAATTCATCTCGTCCCGTTTCTTTATACGCCGCCACCGGGCCGCAATCGCTGGCCCGCGACAACCGCAGCGATCCGCGGATCACGCGCGACACCGCGTCGATGCCCAGATTGAGAAACCCGGTCACCAGAATCAGCGCGAACGCCTGGTCGAACCTGAGCGCCTGCATGGCGTTATCGACGAAGAAACCCAGGCTTTGCACACCCAATATACCCACAATGGCGGTCTCACGGAAAATGATTTCCCAGCGGTAGAACAGGAAGGCGAGAAACTGTCCGTAAAGCCGGGGCACGAGTTCGAACGCGTACAGGTTCAGACCGCGGCCATGATCGGGTCGCAGCACCAGCGCGTTGCTGTGCCGGCCGATGAGATAACCGATGATCGCGCCGTTGTGCAGGGCCAGCGCCAGCGCGGCCGGCAACATCGACGGACCCAACGCGTGCAGGAGAATAAATGCAAGAATATATTCGGGGATCGAGCGGAAAATCACCAGCAACAAATGCCCGGCGCCGCGCGCGGGCGTGCGCGACAGATAGCGCGACACCAGCGGGAACAACAGCAGCGCCAGCCCGCCGCAGCCGACCAGCGCGATCTGCGTCAGCAGCAGGGTATTCACCACACCGGGCCAGATGGACTGTGCGAACAGAAATACGCTCACCGCGCCGCTGCCGCGCGGAAACCAGGGGCGGACCGCGGCCTCGGTTTCCTCCAGAATCTCGCTGTACACCTTGGCGAAGATGCCCGCGTAAGGGACGGCGACCGCCAGCACGCCGGTCAATGGATGCAGACCGAAGATTTGCAGAAAGATCAACGCCCAGAAGAGTTCGTGAATGGAGCGCACGAAGGCGCAACCGCCGCGCACCCAGACGAGGTGAAAAACAGACGCCAGGACGAAACCGGCGGCGGCGGCGATCACCACGCCCCACAGCGCGAACGCGACGGTCATGGCGATTGCTTCTAACGGCACGGCGACGGTGGTCAGCGAGGGCGTGAGCAGCCCCAACCCCATCTGCCCGAGGATAGCCCACGGATCGACTGTAGACACACCGAGATCGGCGAACGGGACGCACAACTCCGCCACCAGCACGAACGACAAGCTCACCTTCGAGGCCGGGCTAGCCAGCGGGCGCATCGCGTCGATAGAGTTCGGTCAGATCGGTGTCCGTGATCGCCGCCGTGCGACTGTCGAACACGATACGGCCACCGGCCAGCCCGATCAGACGTTGCGTGTAGTCGCGCGCGAGCTCGATATCGTGCAGCGCGATCAGCGCCGTGTCGTAACGGCCGCACAATTGATCGAGCACGGCGCGCGCCTGGGTGGCGTCCACCGCCGAGACCGGCTCATCCGCGAGCAGCAGCCGCGCGCCGCGGTAAAGACCGCGGCCCACCGCCACGCGCTGCCGCTGTCCGCCGGACAATTCGCCGGCGCGGCGATGCAGTTGCTCCGCTAGCCCCAGCGGTTCGATCAGCGCGCGGATTTCGTCCAGCGCGCGGCGGCCGGGGCGCACAAGATTGAGCAGATTGTAAAAGGCGCAGTGGCGATCCAGCCGGCCCATGTAGACGTTATGAAACGCGCTGAGCGCGTCGACCAGACCGAGCGCCTGCGGGATCAGGGCGCTGTCATCCGCATAGGTGTTATAGGCGAAGTTGATGAGGGTGGACTTGCCGGCGCCGCTTCTGCCGATCAGGCCCACGCGTTCGCCCGGCCGGATGTCGATTTGTACGTCGCGCAGCACGGCGCGGCCGTCGTAACCGACCGAAGCGTTATGCAGCCTGAACATCATGGGCGGAATGACTTCACGCCTTGCATCAAGCGATCAGTCGATCAGCCCGATTTCCTTGGCGATATCGAGAATCTCGGTAAAATCGGCGTTTTCGGCCGCGATAAACCCGCTGCGCGGAAACGCCTCCAGCAGTTGTGGGTCCTTCATCCCGATCAACGCGGCGCGCACGCGGTCCGCGAATCCTTCTCCCCAGGTCGCATCGACGTCGCCGCGGATCGTCCAGTGGTAATCCGGATACGGCGGCGTCTTCCAGATCACTTTCACCTTGTCGATATCGATCTGGCCGGCGGCGACTTCCTCTTCCCACACCTGGTAGTTCACAGCGCCGACCTGATAGGCGCCCGACTGCACCAGGGCGTTGGTCTGCGTGTGGTCGCCGGAAAACCCCACGCGCGCGAACACCTCGTCCGGCGCGCCCAGGTGCCGGCGGATGAAGTATTCAGGCATCAGCCGGCCTGAGGTCGAGCCTTTGGAGCCGAACGTAAACGACTTGCCGGCGATTCCCTGGGGGAAGCCTTTGCCTGGTTCCAATCCCGTACTGGCGTGCGCGATGAAATAGCTGCCGAAGTCGGGATCCTCGACACCCTGCACGATGGCCTTTGAGCCGGGCACCAGCCGCCGCGCCTGCACGCCGGACAGGCCGCCGAACCACGCGAGTTGCACCTGATTGTTGCGAAACGCGATGACCGTGGCCGCGTAATCCTTCACCGGCAGATATTCCACCGGCACGCCAAGACGCCGGCTAAGATAGTCCGCCACCAGGGTGAAGCGTTCCTGCAACCGCGTCTCGTCCTGATCCGGGATGGCCGAAAACCGCAACACCGGCTCGGCGGCGAATCCGCTTATCGCCGATAACATGAGCATGGCGCCCAGCAACAATTTGATGCCCGACCGCTTGACGGGCAGGTTGATTCCGACTGACATGCGGCGCCTCCGGGCGGTTGAATGAATCGAACTTTATTACGCCGTCAGCGGGGAGATTGGATGTGCCGGACAGGTACGGAATTTCAGATAACGCTGAGGGCGGTTGTAACGACAGGCCGGATACGCCCGATAATGCTCGCCTGCCCATATCCCAGTTCACGCAGTTCGGCAACGCAGGCTTTGGCCTCATCGGACGGCACGGCAGCCAGCAGCCCGCCCGAGGTTTGAGGGTCGAACAGCAGCGGCCACGCCGGATGAGTACGCACCGCCTCCGCGGCTGTGATGGTCTCAGCCAGACGCGCATTCTGCGGCTGCAAGGAACTGACAATGCCGGCCGCGACGCAATCCAGCGCGCCATCGAGCAATGGCAACTTGGCCAGCTCGATTTCCGCGCCCAGTCCCGACGGCCGCAGCAGCGCCAGCAAATGACCGACCAGGCCGAAACCGGTCACGTCGGTGCAGGCACTGGCGTGATGGGCGCGCAGGCAATCGGCCGCCTGCGCGCTGGACTGGCGCATCATGGCCACGGCC
>JACCYU010000236.1 GCA_013696315.1 Gammaproteobacteria bacterium
GTTCTCGAGCAGATCGCTATCATCAAGATGGCCCTGGTGGGGTTGGGGCCGGAGACCGCCGATCTATATCCCAGCCAGCTCAGCGGCGGCATGCGCAAACGCGCCGGCTTGGCGCGCGCACTGGCGCTGGACCCGGAGCTGTTGTTTCTGGACGAACCGTCTTCCGGCCTGGACCCGATCAGCGCGAATGCGCTGGACGAACTGATCTTGCAACTGCGCGGGTCGCTCGGTCTTACCATCGTGATGGTGACGCACGACATGGACTCGCTGTGGCGAGTCGCGGATCGCGTGATATTTTTAGGCGACGCCAGAATCTTGAGCTCCGGCACCATGCCGGCGCTCTCGCGCTCGCTTGCGCCGGAACTCAGAGATTTCTTTCAGGGACCGCGTGCGCGCGCGGCGCGGCCCGCCGACGCGGTATAGTCCGGGGCCAGCCGAATTTCAAGGCAAAACAATTGATCCATTCCCGTCAAACAAAACTCACGGACCCGTATGGAATCTCAATTCAATTACACTCTGATCGGCGCGTTCGTGCTGCTGTTCGGCGCGGCGCTGATCGGCGGCGTGCTGTGGCTGAGCGCCGACATCAGCAGTCGGGATTACAAGACCTATCGGGTCTACATGACCGAATCGGTGTCTGGCCTGGAAGATGACGCCTCGGTAAATTATCGCGGCGTGGAGGTCGGGCGGGTGCGGGAAATCAGTCTGGATTCCACGCACCCGCAGCGGGTGGCAGTGTTGCTGGACATCGAGAGCGACGTGATCGTGCGGCAGAACGACGCGGCGCGCCTGGAGACCACCGGGGTGACCGGCATAAATTACATCAACATCCTCGGCGGTACGCCAGATGCGTCGCCGTTGCGGGCGCGCAAGGGCGAGCCGTATCCGGTGATCGAGAGCAACCCGTCGCTGCTGGGCCGGCTCGATGCGACCTTGTCGATCCTGGGCAAAAACCTGATGGTGACATCCGACAAGATCAACGATCTGTTCAGCGACGATAATCGCGAGTCGTTCGCGCAGATACTTTCGAATATCGAGACCGCCACCGGCAGCATGGCCGGGCGCGCGCCGAAGATCGGGAGCGCGCTGGACGACCTTGCCGACGCCATGGGCAACACGCGCCGCGCATCCGTGCGCCTGCCGGACATCATGACGCGCGCCGAACACAGCATGCGCTCGATCGAACGAACTACCAGGCGCTTTGCCATCGTCATGGGAAACCTGGACCAGAGTGTGATTACCAGCGGCCGGGACGTCGAGCGCTTCACGGCGCAGGCGCTGCCCGAGGCGACTGCGCTCGTGGTGGAACTGCGTCAGATGGTGGCCAATCTGCGCCGTTTGAGCGAGGAGCTGGCGCGCGATCCCAGCACCATAATCTTCGGCTCGCCCGAGGTTGAGCCGGGTCCGGGCGAGTGACGCGCATGCATCAGCCGGCGGCCGTGAAGGCGCTACTCGGCAGTACCGCCATGGGACTCGCGGGTTTGTTGGTATCGTCGTGCGCTGCCCTGCCCGGCTTCACGCACGAACCGCAGACGGTTTATCTGCTGGAGTGGCAGGACGACTTCACCCCCGCCGTGCCGGTGGACATCGAACCGTGCGGATCGTTGTTGATCATCTCGCCGCTGGCGGCGCCCGGCTACGCCACCACGCGCATGGCCTACATTGAGCAGGATCACCGCGTGGATTACTTCGTCGCGCACCGCTGGGCGGATACGCCGGCGCGCATGCTGAGGCCGCTGATGACGCGCGCGCTTGGGGAAAGCGGGCTGTTCGAGGCGGTGGTGGAAAGCCCCGCGCCCATTCAGGCGCAGCTCCGGCTAGAGAGCGAGGTGCTGAAGCTCAGGCAGGTGTTTCTCGATAAAACCAGCGATATTGAGTTGTCCTTGCGCGTGAATCTATACGACCTGACGCGAGGACGGCTGCTCGTCAGCCGCGTGCTGAACGTTGTCACACCAGCGGAAAGCCGGAATCCGTACGGTGGCGTAACAGCGAGCCATAGTGCGGTCGAGCAGGTATTCCAGCAGCTCGCCGATACACTGAGTGCGGTGCTCACCGAAAATCCACCAGTCTGCGGCTGAAAGTCGTCCGGCATCGGATGCGCAAATCACGACTGTCATTACAGATACGGCGAAAACAGCCAGCAGAACGCGTCGCGCGCACGCTCAGGATATGGTCGCGCGTCGACTTCGGCCAGAGTCACCGCGCGCGAACGGCGGTTGATGTCCGCGATGTAGCCGGCGACCGCTTGCGAAAACGCGCGTTCGTAGACCTCTACGGCCAGCTCGAAGTTGAGCCTCAGACTGCGCGGGTCCAAGTTCGCCGAGCCGATGTGCGCGTAATGATCGTCGACCACGAACAGCTTGGTATGCGCAAACGGCGGCGGCTGGTAGTAGATGCGCACCCCGTAACGCAGCAGATCCCACAGCAGGTTGCGCGTGGCCCAATGCACGTACGGCAGGTTGTTGCGGGCCGGTAACACCACGCTCACCTGCAACCCGCGTAACGCCGCCGCCTGCAGCGCGGAAGTAAGCTCGCGGGGCGGGATGAAATATGGGGTGACGATGGCCACGCTCCGGTGGGCGGCGGACACGGCGCCGGCGAGGATCATGGTGAGCTTGTCCAGATCCTCGTCGGGTCCGTCGGTGATGGTGCGACAAATCGCGTCGCCGGCCGTCGCCTGCGACGCAGGTGACGGTGTCAATGATTCGCCGGTTACGAATCGCCAGTCCTCGATGAAGACCGCCTCGATCTGCGCGACCACCGGGCCGCAAACGCGAAAGTGCGTGTCCGCCACCCGGGACGGATCGGCGAGATTATCGGCAAGGTGCCGGTCGCCGATATTGATGCCGCCGGTGAACGCCACGTCGCCGTCCGCCACCAGAATCTTGCGGTGATTACGCAGGTTGATATGCACCGATGGCGGCCACAGCTGCGGAGGGAGAAAGCTCGCCACGCGCACGCCTTTTTTGCGCAGTAGCGAAGTCGCGCGCGGCCGCGAGTACCATTCGCCTACGCCGTCGATCAGCACGCGCACGGCCACGCCGCGTGCCGTGGCGCGACTCAATGCGTCGATAAAGCGTCGGCCGGTCGTGTTGGTCTCAAGGATGTAGGTGCTTAAATATAGCGATTGTCGGGCGGCGTCGATTGCCGCCAGCATCGCCGGAAACACCTGCTCCCCGTTATGCAGCATCTCGATCGTATTGTGCGCGCACAGCGGCCGACGGGTGATGGTCGCCGCAACGCGCGCCAGCTCCGCGTATTCGTCAGGCAACTGGACGACCGGCGGCTGCGCGGCTGGCTGTTCGTCGGCGCGCTCAAACCCGACGCTGAACCGCCGCGGCGCCGCGCCGGATAACTGTCGCGCACGGGTCTGCACCCGGTTGATGCCGAACAGGTAATACATGAGCGGCCCGAGATAAGGAAATACCACGCTCACCGCGATCCAGCCCAGCGCGGCGCGCGGATCGCGCTTGTACAGCAGCGCGTGACCCGCGCTCACCACCGCGAGCACGGCGTGCAGCGCGACGAACATCGCATTCAGCCAGGTGCCCACGATCGATCTGGACGCGCCCAGGACAAGGCGATCCATGGGCGCGGAATAAACCACTGGTCGCGCCTGCGCCGAGGGGTTCCGGCCCTAAGCATGCTGGCCCTGCCCCGCAATAGAGCCGGTCGCTTGTAACGCTGCTCTGGATCTGGAAGACGAAACGTTGATGGAAGGTAGGCGGTAGAGGTCGGCGCCCCGGTTATAAATATGAGGAACCGCGCCTGTGATTCTCGATTTATCTGGGTTAACGCAGGACAAGTTTCACGTCTGCACCAGAGTCACTTCGCCAGCAGCGCCAAGCTACTCACCTTGGAATCGAATTTCGTCATCCACGGCAATTCACCGAATGGCACCACGTTAAAATCCGCGCCCTCAAGCTTCAAGCGTTGCGTGGCCAACCACGGCCCGGGAATGACATTCCTGTACGACCACAATGGCTTTAGATCAGGAAAGTAGTCATGAAGCAGAATCGAGCCACCCTTACTTGAGAAGCCCGAGCGCCAAAGGTACTTCCTGATAGACTGTCGTTGCGTCATGGTTCCCATCCAGAAATATAAAATCGAAACGTTCGGTGCAGGATGAAAGATATCGAGTCGACGGACTGACAACGAATTGAACCATATTCGGCACTCCCATCTTCTCGCTCATTTCACGCGGCGAATCTTTAGATCCAAATTTTTTCCACGGTTGCGACTTCGCATCGTTCACATCACGAATATCGACTGTAATCATCTTTCTGGAATCAACCTGAGTTCGCGAACTACAGTTCCGCAAGGCAGCCAGAATGTTGACAGTCGATGCGCCAACGTGGGTTCCCACCTCCAAAACGGTTCTGGGGCACAAGCGCTTCAGCATGTAGTAAATGGCGCGCCGATCTCCATGGTTCATGCCGCCGTCATTGCCGATGCCCAGCGCGTTGACCTCCTGTTCGACTGACGACCATTCCCGGTCGACATCGGTCGATAAGAAAACGCTTGCCAATTCGTCACGGTCCGTGTGGCTTGTCAAGGGGGTCGTATCACACGATATGTGCTCGAATCGATTGAGTTGTCATTGCTGTCGCCGCGTTCGCATGTAGACATACAGCGGCAATGGAACCAGTCGCTTTACCTTCCGTTTGAACATTTTCACACCTCCTTTGGTTAATGGTCGAGTAACTATGTCATCACGAAACGCTCGAGCGGCGAAATCCCGTCTCAGCATGCACGGTACGATTTTCATGAACGGGACGACAGCCGACTTCAACGGTCAGTATACAGGTGATTTTTCGCTTTTGGCGATGTCGTTCTGATCGCGTGTGGAGGGAATATGTCGACTGCGCGCGACCGCGGCCGCGTCACTGGCCTCGCTCGATGGTGTAGATCACGTCGCCACCGGTTTGCGCGCCCGAGGATTCAGTGACAAATTCCAGGCTGCGCGTGATCGCGTACTCCAGCCGCACGGTCGAGACAGGTTCCAGCAGGCCGATGCCATAGCTTAAATAGAGCCTGGGCGACAGGTACTTGCCAATCACCAGCGACGCCTGCTCGCCCTCGCCCGTGTCGGAAGATTCCAGACCGATCTCGTCCACGCCCAGTCTGGAGCCGAAGTTCTCCGCGAGGTAGTTGCCGCCCTTAAGGCCCAGCGCCAGCCCGGCCCGTGCCAGCAGCGAGCTCTCACCACCGGATGACTCGCCCGGCGCATTCCCCAGCACCAGATAGGACAACTGCTCCTGCTGCGGCATGGCAGGTTCGGAAAATAGCTGAAACTTCGGCTTCTGGAGGCTGCCGCGCGCTTCCACGCCCACCACAACGTCTTCGTCTTCCAGGTCGCCGCGTATTGCGCGTACGTCCAATCCCGGCTCGCTGATGGG
>JACCYU010000237.1 GCA_013696315.1 Gammaproteobacteria bacterium
TCGCCGTGTACGACGATGACGGCGAACTGGTGTGCGTCACCGTCTACAAGAAAGGCGCGCGCGAAGTCGTGCGCCGCCTAGCAGCTTTGATCCCGTCTCCAACCGGACCGTCATCTCCAGCGATCGACGAAACCGAACGCGGCCGCAGTAGCCGATCGCGCGCGCAACGCCAGTGCATGGAATCCCTTCGCCAGCGTTTCCGCGCTGTCATGTAATGGATTACAATAGACTGCGATGGATTGCATCGGATGATTCGCAGTTTTAGGCATCGCGGCCTGGAGCGGTTCTTTCGCAACGGCGACCATCGTGCTATCCCGGCGCGAAGCGCCGCACGCATCGAGCGCACGCTAGACCGCCTGGACGCGGCGCTGAGCGCACAAGACATGAACCTGCCGCCTGCGCAATCGCCGTAACGGGTAACTGGCGGATCACCTTCCGTTTCGAAGGTGAGGACGCCATCGAAGTCGATCTTGAGGATTACCACTAATGAGCATGCGAAACCCTAAACGCCGGCCGACGCATCCGGGCGCGGTGCTGCGCGAGGATGTCTTACCGGCGCTGGCTATGTCGCAAACGGAGTTCGCCAAGCGCCTGGGCGTGTCGCGCCTGAGCGTGTCCGAACTGCTACATGAGAAGCGCGCGCTGTCGCCGGACATGGCGGTGCGGATTGGACGGCTGTTGAGCACCACGGCGGAAAGCTGGCTGCGGATGCAAACGGCGGTAGACCTGTGGGAGATCGGCCAAGAGCCGCAACGATTGCAAGGCATCGTGCCGATTACGCATCAAGCCGCCTGAGAGTTCGCCGCACCTAGGCTGGCTACCAAAAACCGGGACAACCTCACCCGGCTGGCGCGATTCCTGCTTTTAGGGGCCAAACAGTTAAGGGGCCCTGACTTGGCCGGAGTACGACCACCAAGCAATCGCTATCTCTGGCGGCAGCGTCTTATTCAAACTCTCGGAATGAAACGCGAGAAAGCTGCGGCCATTTTGCGCGACGCAGGCTTTAATCCCGATGCTCTAAATACTGAGGACAAAAAATTCACCGACTCTGTTGCCTATCGCAACGAAGGCGCGCTTCCGAGTGGTTTCATGATTTTCGATCCAGACTCATTTTATGGGCCAGCGTTGCCGGCGCGAATGATGCTGCGTTGGAGCCGTCTCATGAACGAGTTAATTGACGACGACACTGTGGACATTCTCCCTATTGGTTATGCGTTTGATCTTGGGAGGTGGTTTGAACGCACAGATCTGAGCATGAATATTCCTGAGATAAAGCTAGAATTTCAAGTACAAAGAAATAAGGAAGTCGCCTCTAAATCCAGAGCGGACGCGCTGCAAACGCTCATCATCGATATTTTGACAGACGATCCGTCACTTCGTGCGAGGGAAGTTCTGGCTAAGCTACACAACTACGTCAGGCAAGGTGTCATTGAGTCCATCACGGACGACGTGATTGAGTGGACGGATAAGCAAGGTACGGTCAAAGAAACCAAGATCAAAGCTCTAAAGGATCGTGTCAGTCGGTCTAAGAGACACCAAAATTCGCCGTAACCGGCTAGCGCGAACCGCACAAGGCAGGATTGCAACGTCTATTACTGGATAGGAGCGATCTAAGATGCACAACCTGCCTGATTGGGCCTACCTAAGGCTCAAACAAATCATCGGCGATCCCAAAGCCGACCCGCCAATTCCGGCCATCATCCCCGTCAGCAAAAGTGCGTGGTGGGCGGGCGTGAAAACAGGCCGATACCCTAAACCTGAAAAACTAGGCCCGCATACTACCGTTTGGCGAGTAGGTGTTATCCGACGGCTGGCCGAGCTGGAGGCGGATTGATATGGATACAAAAACAAAAGCCGCCGCCCGTGGCGACGGTCAAGCGGCACAAGCAACTGTCCTGGCGGTACAAGCAAAGGATACCACACGCCGCGCTGACCCGATCACCTTTTACTTACCGATCAATGACAGGTTCAGGCTGACCGCTGACGAACGCTGCTGGCGTATCGAGCAACGCCGCAAAGGTGGCGAATGGCGGCCGGTCGAATATCACACCACCATTGATGCGGCGGTCAACAATCTCAGCGGCAGGCTGCTACGCACGGCGGAAGTGCAATCCCTGGCCGATGCCTTAGGCGCGATTGAAAACGTCTCGCGCACGCTCACGCGGGCGCTGGCACCGCGTTTCAAGGCGGAGCGACGCCAATAATGGCGCGCGATAGACTCAAGAGCAAAGGCAGACGCGAGCGCGGTAGCTTCATTGCGCTTTCGAAAGCTATCATTAACAGTCGTGAATACGCGCGGTTATCCGCCTATGCCGTCAAACTATTCGTAGACCTATATTCACAGTTTAATGGTGGGAATAATGGTGACTTGTGCGCCTGCTGGAGGTTGATGCGAGTACGCGGTTGGCGCTCGAAGGCCACGCTACATCGCGCGACGCGGGAGTTATGCGACAAGGGCTTTATCATCGTGGCGCGACAGGGCGGCAGGAATAAGCCGACCTTGTACGCGCTGACGTGCTTAGCAGTTGATGAATGCGGCGGTAAACTCGATATTCGAGCGACCGTAATCCCCTTTGGTGGGTGGCGTGAAAACAGTTTTTGTACTTCATATGTGAGGCAAGTTAACCCTGTAGCTGTACCAAGTTAGTACACATATGGCGCACAGGAATAAGGACAGTCCCAATTGCGTACCAGTCAAGCCAGTTTCCCACTTGCTGTTACTTCATATATGGGCACCTTTATAGATATATACCAAGGGCAAAGCATTCTTGGCTTCAAAATTCACGGCGTGTCAGCTTTCCACTCCTTCCAAGTGGACGGTGGTTCATCGACATAAGGCACGGTGTCAAGAAGCCTGCTGACAGTCGCGTCTCGTCGATCGGCTAATACATTCGCTGCGAACTCGTTAACGGAACTCGCCACGGTTTCCGAGAAAGATTCATTAAGGTTGTCAGAAGCAATAGCTACCGACCTATTAGAGTAAGTCAGCGCGTCCATGAAGATTTTAAACTCCCCATATTGCCCGTATGTTGCCATTACATTGCTCTGCACTTCTACCGCTATATCACCGAAGCATACGCCAGCTTTTGTTCTTCCGCCGAGGCCAGTTATTGTTACCAATGGCGCATGCAACGGGTGTGCGACGAGCGGCTCCATGAATACGCCGATCCCGCTCTGCTCAAATGTCAGCCTGGCGCCTTGAACCACAGCATCCGCATTCGTCCAGCAGTTGCCGTCTACTTGATCGTCGATTTGAAGTTCAACAAAATGCACAAGCCCGACCGGCTTAGAAACATAAACAGGGGCATGCGCTTCCACTTGACCAAATGAGCGTGAGGTTGCGAATGCTGAACCAACAATTACTATGAGAGTTAGTGGCCACATGGTCTATCTCTTTTGACGGGGTTCCATTACGCATAACGATCGCCCATGCCGCTTCACTGCCACCTTAGCGCTTTTTGCCAACTTTCTAAAGTAGACTAACTCAGATATGGCACAGGGACACAAAACAGGCGGCAGAAGCAAAGGCACGCCAAACCGCAAGACCCGAGCCGTGATCGACCGGCTGGAGGCGATGGGATGCGATCCGATAGAGGGCATGGCTAGGATTGCTATGGATGAGGCGGCGGATTTGAGCATCCGGGCGCAAATGTTCAAAGAACTGGCGCAGTATGTCGCACCGAAACGTAAGGCGATTGAGATAACAGGCGAAGATGGCGGGCCGATCAAAGGAGAGTTCTCTCT
This sequence comes from Gammaproteobacteria bacterium, assembly GCA_013696315.1. Lineage (NCBI taxonomy): Bacteria > Pseudomonadati > Pseudomonadota > Gammaproteobacteria > Gammaproteobacteria bacterium. Next base: position 3,745 of record JACCYU010000237.1, read on the forward strand.
TGCCAAATGGCTGGATCAGCATTCGGGCAGTACGTTAGGGCCGCCTAGTGAGCGTTAGACAAGCAACGTTCAGCGTCGCGGTGTTGCTTTGCGCCTATAGTCAAGACCTCAACCCCAAGCCTACTTCCTGCAAAGAAGCGGGTTTGCCTAATATCCAGCCAGATCAGGGAGAATGCGTGTGACCTTACGATTATGTCGGCAACGCCAACTTCACACCTCGGTGCAGAAGCCATGAATGAAGCCACTGCCCGCATCAAAATCAACAAGCTACTCGAAGCGGCGGGGTGGCGCTTCTTCGCGGATGAACACGGCCCCGCCAACATTCGGCTCGAATCCACCACTACGATCAAAGCGTCCGACCTGGACGCCTTAGGCGACAACTTCGAGAAGACAAAGAAAGGCTACCTCGACTTCCTGCTTCTCGACCCCAAAGGCTTTCCGTTGATCGTGCTTGAAGCGAAGGCTGAGGGCATTGAGCCGCTAAGCGCCAAGGAGCAGACGCGTAAATACGCGCGTTCGCAGAACTGCCGATTCATCATCCTATCCAACGGAAACCTGCATTACTTCTGGGATCTTGAACGGGGCAATCCTTACCTGATAACGTCGTTCCCGTCGCCAGATTCGGTAATCGGCTATCAGAAGATTGTCCCTAACGCCCAGCGTCTCATCGACGAGCAGGTACAAGACGACTACATCGCCCTTACGCAACGACCGGCATATGCGTCAGAAGCGGCATGGAGAATCGAGGAAGAACGTCCCGCCTACATTCAGCTCAACAAACTGCGTTTTCTGCGTTCCTACCAACTCAAGGCGATCCACGCGCTGCAACGG
>JACCYU010000238.1 GCA_013696315.1 Gammaproteobacteria bacterium
GCCTGCGATCGCTGTATCGCCGCTCGCACTGCGTGCGTAGTCGCGGCACTGCCGTGTAAAACCTGTCCCATAGTGCCTCCTTATCGATGCTAAAATCGCTTATACCATGACACCCTGGGATTGAACATCTAGTTGTGTTAGGACTTCAGTCATTGCCTACTCTCGCCCTCGCGAGCGTAACAAAAGAAATATTGAGGCAGCGGTGAACCCGCTAACGCGTCTGGCGCCCTGCGCGTCGGTGTCGTAGTCCCTCAAACCATCATCGGCAATCTTGATGATTTCATCGGCCAGGAAATCGGCTTGCATGTCCCGCGCGCGCGTGCTGCGCGGAAAAGCCGTCCCTGCCGTCCTCTGGTAGGCTGATTAATTGGACTGACAGCAGAGGATGTTAAGACACGTGACGAACGCCGAACTTTGGGCCCGCTGTTACGGAAAGACCGCTCATGCTTTACCCCGTTCACTCGGCGGGCCAACGGTTTTGCCCGAGTGCTGATCCAGCCATGCAGTCAAAGTGAACTCGCCCAGTATGGAGTCGCCGCTCTCTCCCGTTATTTCAACCGCCTTGCGCTTCGGCGCGATGTACTGCGCAAGTTCTTTATACATCTGCGCACGGATGCCGAGTTCGGCCGCCTCGTCCATTGCGATACGCGCCATACCCTCGATAGGATCGCAGCCCAGCGCTTCTAGTCTCTCGGTGATGGCGACCGTTCTTTTGTTCGGAGCACCTTTCGCCCGCCCACCTCTTCTTTCCCCTGGTCTGGCACCTCGTGGCATAACTATTCTCCTCTACTTTCGTAAACTAGCGCTGGTTGCCATAGTCACCGTATCCTGATAAGCAGTGTATCAATATGCACGGGTCATCACGCGAAGTTCGCCGCGGACAAATGGGCCAAGGTATACATCTACTGGGATGCTACAGCACTTGTCTTTCTTGTCGGAGATAATAAACCTCATAGCACCCGTCCGCCTCCATCCCACCCTGAAGGCTGATTACGTCCACGCCAATCCGGCCCTCAACGTGAGCGGCCTACACAGCGATCTGCTGCATGCGACACCCGTGCAGTACGGTCTGCCGCGGCGGGCAATGTCAACTTCGAGTAGAAACTGAATTGATGAATGAAGCCACAGCCCGCATCAAGATCAACAAGCTGCTCGAAGTGGCGGGCTGGCGTTTCTTCGCGGATGAACTCGGTCCCGCTAACATTGGGCTCGAATCCACCACCACAATCAAGCCGGCCGACCTGACCGCCCTGGGCGACAACTTCGAGAAGACAAAGAAAGGCTACCTCGACTTCCTGCTTTTAAACGCCAAAGGCTTTCCCCTGATTGTGCTGGAGGCGAAGGCCGAGAGCATAGAGCCGCTGAGCGCCAAGGAGCAGACGCGCAAATACGCCCGCTCCCAGAACTGCCGTTTAGTTATGCTTTCCAACGGCAATCTGCATTACTTCTGGGATCTCGACCGCGGCAATCCTTACCTGATCACCTCATTCCCGTCGCCGGATTCGGTCATTGGCTACCAGAAAATCGCGCCCAATCCGCAGCGCCTCATCGACGAGCCGGTACGGGACGACTACATCGTCCTTTCGCAACGGCCGGCATATGCATCGGAAGCGGCCTGGAGGATAGCGGAAGAACGTCCCGAGTACATTCAGCTCAACAAACTGCGTTTTCTGCGTTCCTACCAACTCAAGGCGATCCACGCGCTGCAACGGGCTGTCAGGGACGGTAAAGACCGTTTCCTCTTCGAAATGGCGACTGGCACCGGCAAAACGCTTATTGCGGCGGCCGTCATCAAACTGTTCTTGCGTTCCGGCAATGCACGTCGCGTGCTGTTTCTTGTGGATCGCCTGGAACTGGAGGATCAGGCCAAAAAAGCATTTACTGCTTTGCTTTCCGCTGATTTCCAGACCGTAATCTATAAAGATAATCGCGACGACTGGCGGCACGCCGAGATCGTGGTCACCACCGTCCAGTCGCTCCAATTCAACAATAAATACCAAAGACTTTTTTCTCCCACCGATTTTGACCTGGTGATCTCCGACGAGGCGCATCGGTCCATCGGCGCGCGCCGTGTTCGACTATTTCATAGGCTACAAGCTCGGCCTCACCGCCACGCCCCGTGACTACCTCCGGCGTTTCGACAAGGCCAAGCCCTCGATGCACGATCCGCGCGAGGCCGAACGTAGACTATTGCTCGATACCTACCGCACCTTCGGTTGCGAGAACAGCCAGCCCACCTTCCGCTATTCGCTGCTCGATGGCGTAAAGGAAGGCTTCCTTGTCAATCCCACGGTGGTGAATGCCCGCACGGAAATCACCACCGAACTGCTTTCCGAACAAAAGTTCGTCGTCACGGTCACCGACGATACGGGCGAGGACCAGCAGGAGACTTACAAGC
>JACCYU010000239.1 GCA_013696315.1 Gammaproteobacteria bacterium
GCCTGCGATCGCTGTATCGCTGCTCGGACTGCGTGCGTGGTCGCGGCGCTGCCGTGTAAAACCTGTCCCATAGGGCCTCCTTATCAATGCTGAGATCCCTTATACCATTACATTCTGGGACTGAACACCTATCCCCGGCTATTGAGCAAGAGTTCCCTGGCGCTCGGCTCTTTCGTCCTTGGCCAATTACGAACGGCGGGGAACGCGCGCAACAGATGGACGCAGTAGAGCTTGACGGGCAGCCTGCGCTGCCACCCAAAGGTCGTTGTTGGAGTCATACATCGCGCCCGCCCGCGCATGGCTTGAGTGGTATGTCGCGCAATCTCGTGGCGGGACGCTTAATCCGTTCTCGCACTAGCCTGGACTTCAAACGCTATCTCGAAGATTTTCCGTTCAAGAGCATCTCCAACTGGTGGGATGGTCTTGGCGGCGCGCCAGATCAGGTATATGTCGTCCAGACTAACGAGCGTATCGTAGAACGCTGCCTGCTGATGGCTTCCGATCCCGGTGATCTTGTCCTTGATCCGACTTGCGGCTCAGGCACTACTGCCGCAGTCGCCGAACAATGGGGCCGGCGCTGGATCACCATCGACACCTCGCGCGTGGCGCTGGCGCTGGCGCTTGCCCGCGCCCGCATCATGGGCGCGCGCTATCCGTATTATTTGCTGGCCGATTCCCGCGAAGGCCAGGTCAAGGAAGCCGAAGTCACACGCACCGCGCCCTCTTCGCAGCCTATACGCGGCAACATCCGGCATGGCTTCGTTAATCGGCGCTCCGCTTACATCACGTCTGGCGCCATCGCCAACAACGCCGAGATCGACGTGATCTGGGACAAGTGGCAGGCGAAGCTGGAGCCGCTGCGCGATAAGTTGAACGCGGCGCTCGGCACGAGTTGGCAGGAATGGGAAATCCCGCGCAAATTACACCCCGATCGCCCTGAGCTTGTCGAAGGGCGTGCTTCGACCGTTCGACAAGCTCACGACTCAGCACGAACGGCAGATGAGATTCACGCCGACTGGTGGCAGGCGCGCGTCGCGCGGCAACAGGAAATCGATGCCTCGATCGCGGCAAAAGCGGAGCACGAATACCTCTACGACAAACCGTATCCGGACAACAAAAAGGCGCGTGTCGCCGGGCCGTTCACTGTCGAAAGCCTCTCGCCGCACCGCGTGCTGGGCGTGGACGAGAACGACGAACTGATCGACGGCGTCGCGGAGCCGGGCGACGGCTACGGCGAGAAGAAGGACTTCGCGACGATGATCCTGGAGAACCTCAAGACCGCCGGCGTGCAGCAGGCGCACAAGGAGGACAAGATCAACTTCACCTCGTTGATTCCCTGGCCAGGCGAACTGATCTGCGCCGAAGGACGCTACGTCGAGGGCAATGCGGACGTCGATGACGCGCGCGGCGCGGAGAAGCGCGCCGCAATTTTCATCGGCCCGGAGTTCGGCACCGTCTCCCGCCCCGATCTGGTGGCCGCCGCGCGCGAAGCTGGCGACGCCGACTTCGACGTGCTCATCGCCTGCGCCTTCAACTACGACGCCCACTCATCGGAGTTCAACAAGCTGGTGCGCATCCCGATCCTGAAGGCGCGCATGAACGCCGACCTGCACATGGCCGACGACTTAAAGAACACCGGCAAAGGCAACCTGTTCGTCATCTTCGGCGAGCCGGACATCGACATACTGGAAGCCGAAGACGGCAAGGTAAGAGTCAAGATAAACGGCGTGGACGTGTTCCATCCCAACACCGGCGAAGTCCGCAGCGACGGCCCCGACGGCATCGCCTGCTGGTTCATCGACACCGACTACAACGAAGAAAGCTTCTTCGTCCGCCACGCGTATTTCTTAGGCGCCAATGATCCGTACAAGGCCCTCAAAACCACCCTCAAGGCCGAGATTAACGAAGAAGCGTGGGCCACGCTGAACAGCGATACGTCGCGTCTGTTCGAGAAACCGAAGTCAGGGCGGATCGCGGTGAAGGTTATCAATCATCTTGGTGATGAGGTGATGAACGTGTTTAGAGTGCACTAGCCGGCGAGCGAGGCTCAGCGGACAGCGGCGACGTGCAATCCGAAGAGGACGAAGAAACGCTTGCGTTACTGACGATAAAGAGCGACAGCGATTTATGGTCCGCGGTAAGAGTGAGCTACGATCAACCGTTGACCTAGCATGGTCGGTTACGTTCTATCTACGAAGATCCAAAAGATGCCTGCCGTAAATTCGGAAATACTCGTTTGGGCTCGAGAGACCGCTGGTCTCTCAGTCAATTGCGCTGCCAAAAAGCTCGGAATTAAGGACGCGCGGGGCATTGCCGGAGAGGATCGCCTTATTGCGTTTGAAGCCGGCGGCACAATGCCGACAAGACCTCTCCTATTGAGGATGGCGAAGCTCTATCGCCGGCCGCTGCTGACCTTTTATATGAGGGTTCCCCCGCGCAAAGGCGATCGAGGCAAGGATTTTCGTAGTTTGCCAGAGAGAAACACGGACACGGAGCCACTTGTCGATGCGCTCGTCCGAGATATTCTGGCGCGTCAGTCGATGGTGCGAGCAGTCCTTGTCGATGAGGAGGAAGCACAGCCGCTTCCATTCGTCGGGTCGCTAACCGTAAACGATGGGGTTGGCGCTGCTCTTGTGTCAATTCGGCGGGCATTAGGAGCCGATCTTGCCGCGTTTAGAGCCCAAGGCTCGCCCGAAGCAGCGTTCGCGCTGCTTCGGGCCTATGCGGAAAGAGCCGGAGTATTCGTGCTTCTCATTGGAAATCTGGGTAGTCACCATACGGCTTTAGACGTGTCAGCTTTCCGTGGCTTCGCACTTGCCGATCCAATCGCTCCGTTTATTGTTATCAATGATCAGGACGCAAAATCGGCTTGGTCGTTTACGCTTCTTCATGAGTTGGCGCACGTGTGGCTTGGCGCAACTGGCGTCAGCGGAGCTTACGCCGAAGGACGGCTCGAGCGCTTTTGCAATGACGTTGCGAGCAACTTTCTGCTACCAAACAACGAGCTCCATCTCGTTGGCGTCACTTCTCATACCGATAAAGAGGCTGCCGAATTGCTGATTGGCGAGTTTGCCGAAGCTAGGCTCCTTAGCCGGTCAATGGTGGCATACCGTTTGTTTCGTGCAGGCGTTCTTTCAGAAGCGACTTGGCAAGATTTGACGAGCACATTCCGCTTGGCTGGCATCAGTCCCGTGCCGCTCGGAAAGAACGCAGTCGGAACCAAGAGGGAGGCCCAAACTATTATGTTGTCCGTAGACATCGACTAGGCGCAGCACTCCTTCGCTTCGTCGCGCGACACGTCGGTGACGGCGTACTGCCACCTACAAAAGCTGGGAAAATCCTTGGCGTGAAGCCACGTAGCGTCGCCCCACTTTTGAGTGATGCGGCTCTGGCGGTAGGACAGGCCGCGTAACGCATGCTCTACCTAATGGACGCTAATGTCCTAATCACCGCGCACAATCTCTACTCTCCCGTGGACGCAGTTCCTGAGTTTTGGGCATGGCTGTCCCACAACGGGGCGAGCGGCAATCTCAAGATGCCGCTTGAAATATTTGAAGAAGTGAAGGACGGGAGCACCGACGCTAAACGTGATCTCCTGTTTGCATGGATTCAGGAGGAAGAAAACAAAGTCGCCTTGCTCCTTGAAGAGGACGTCAACACTGATCTTTTGCGCCAAGTAGTCGATGAAGGATATGCGCCGGATCTGACCGACGACGAGATTGAACAGCGGATCCTTTTCTGATCGCGTACGCGCTCGCCTCGCCAGCTGAACGCTGTGTCGTGACTACGGAGGTATCTGCTCCGCGTAAGCAGCGACAGAATCGGCGCATCCCAGACGTCTGTGTAGGGTTGGGTGTTACCCCTTGCGACACTTTTGCAATGCTTCGCGCTCTCCGTTTTTCGACGCGCTGGCAGGTTTGAATCGTTCGCCGCCATATCGGTGTGTACGCGCGGCGTTAATTCGTTCGCGTAAAGTGACCTAGGATGCAACGCGGCGGGCGTGGTGCTGTACGATGGCGTAGTGACGGCACCTTTTGGCGACTGTCTGTATGCCGTTCGGTTACGCAGCCTCTGGGGCACGACATGATGTGAGCACCAGCGAGCGAAATTTGGCGGCGCGGCACGCGGCACCCTGATCGTATGCATGGAATGAAAACGTTATCGAGTTTCGCATCGCCGCCACCTTCACGCATAGTCTAGCCAAGCTCACCGGTGAGGAGCAGAAAGTGGAAGACTGCCGCTTTCGATCGGCGTATAAATCCGGACAATCCCGAGATGAACTTCCACAAGCTTGATCGGCCTACGGATAACGGCTCCTGGGTGCCTTATCTAGGATACTGCGTCGCATACGATAATTTGGACGGCGCGTATCATGGCCAACATGTCTATTCGCTCCACGTACGCGCTGGATCCGCAAACGGCGCAGAACATCAAACGCCTGGCGCGTTCCTGGGGTGTATCGCAGGCAGAGGTGATTCGGCGCGCTGTGCGGCTGGCCGCCGAGCGGGAGGCGGCGCCGAAACTATCGCCAGCCGATGTCGTCGCGCACTACGCGGATCAGCCGTTGCCGCGGGATCGGGCGGAAACGCCGCAGTTGATCGAGTCTATGCGCAGGCTGCGGCACGAGGATGATGCACGTCGCGGTGACGACACCAAATCGTGATCCATTTCGACACCAATGCCTTGATTGCATCGTCGTTGTGGACGCGCTGATCGCCGCCGCTGCCATTCGTGCCAATGCGCTGTTCGTGACAGTGACATTGCGGATTTCGAGCCACTCGTGGCGCAAGGTCTTAGGCTGATGACAGCATCAGGATGACCGCGTGACGGAATTCCGCATTGCCGTCACCTTCGCAGACAGCCTCGCAAAAATTAACGGCGAGCAGCAGAAAGCGGTTTAAGGCGACCGCATTCGACCTTCAAATAAATCCCGCCACTCCCGGCTTGAGCTTCCACAGCTCGACCGGACTAAAGACCCAAACTTCTGGTCCGTGCCGGTAAGCAGGGATATTCGGCTGATCGTACACAAAACTGCTGACAGTTTGCTGCTGTGTTATGTAAATCATCATGACCCCGCCTACCGCTGGGCCGAGCGGCGCAAGCTGGAGATCCATCCAAAAACGGGCGCCGCGCAATTGGTGGAGATTCGCGAAAGAGTAGAAGAAATCGTCATCCCAAAGTACGTGGAGGTCGCGCGGTCAGCTCGGCGAAGCCCGCCTTGTTCGCCGATACATCCGAGGAGGAGTTGCTCGCTTACGGTGTGCCGGTTGAATGGCTGGACGACGTGCGGCGGGTCGACGAGGACAGTCTGCTTGTGCTGGCGGACCATCTGCCAAGCGAAGCGGCGGAGGCACTCCTGGAACTGGCCACCGGCGGCAAGCCCGCCTTGGCACACGTCGCTGTGCCCCGGGCCAACCCGTTCGATCACCCTGACGCCCAGCGCCGCTTCAGGGTGATGAATGATGTGGAGGAACTGGAGCGCGCACTGGCATACCCGTGGGAGAAGTGGACGATCTTTCTGCACCCTGCTCAAAAGGAGTGGGTAGAACGCGACTACAGCGGCCCGGCGCGAGTGTCCGGTTCGGCCGGCACCGGCAAGACAATCGTTGCACTGCACCGAGCCGCGTATC
>JACCYU010000240.1 GCA_013696315.1 Gammaproteobacteria bacterium
GAACGTAACGCACGCCGCCGTGTGGCGCTGATGCGGCAGTTCGCGGCGCTTGCCGAGCAGCGCAGCCGCGCTGGCGTTCTCGGACAGGTAGAGCTTAATCTCGCCCGCCTTGCGCTGGTGGAGGCGCGGCTGCAGCTTTCGCAGAGCGCAATCCGCCGCGTGTCGGCCGCGCAGGCGGTCGCCGCGATGGCCAGCGCCGCGCCCGGCTCCTGGCCATCGCTTGAGGCTACGTGGATAGGCGTCCCGCACAGGGACCTGCATGCCGGCCGCTATCTCAGCCGCCTGCCCCAGGTGCGCGCCCAGCGCATGAGGATGGCGGCTGCCCGCGCGCTCATCGACGCGCGCGACCGCCATACGCGGCCCGATCCCACCTTGAGTCTGCGCGGCGGGCAGGAAGACAGCAGCCTGCTGGCTGGCGTGTCGCTGTCGGTGCCGCTTTATCTGCGTAATGACTTCCGCGCCGAAGTCGATGTCGCCAATGCCGGGCTGATTCGCGCGCAACGGCTGGCGTATCACGTTCACCGGCTGGCGCGTGCGCGCCTTAACGGTGCGGCGTCACGGCTGAAGCTCACCACGCAGGCGTGGCGCGCATGGCGGGAGACCGGCAGCCAGAGCCTGCAAGCGCAACTGTCCCTACTGCAAAAGCTATGGCAGGCCGGTGAACTGAACGGCGCGGAATATCTTGTGCAGACCCGGCAGGCGCTTGCCACACGCGCGCGCGCCATCGAACTCAAGGGTCAGTTATGGCGAGCCTGGACTCAATGGCTCGCGGCCTCCGGCGAATTCCGCCGATGGCTGCAACCGGTACAGAGGTAGACAACAGCCGAGTGAAGCCTTGCTTGTTCTGGCCGACTGGCGCGTATGCACCCGGAAATTATTTCTCGACGCACGCGCGATACGGGCTAAAATCGCGTTTCGCGGTTCCCACGATAATTCTATAAAGCCGTATGCCCGTTGTTTCAGCAGCCGCCAGGCTGAGTCATGGTTTTGTGCTGGCGTTGTGGTTGGCCGTCGCCGCGTCCGCGCTGGCGCAGACGGAGGCCCCGGGCTCGATCGAGAGCGCGCAACAGGCCATTGAGGATCTGAGTTCCGAGCTTCAGACCCGCACGCCGACCGAAGAATTTACCGACTCGACGCGCACGCAGGCGTCTCAGTATCGGCGCACGGCGCGCGATTGTATCGACCGCCTTGAAGCGCAGCTGGAAACGCTCCAGGGTGATATAAAAACGCTCGGCCCCGCCAGCGTCGAAGGCAGCGATCCCGTCAACGCTGCGCGCGCCAAGCTCGAGGCGGAGCGCGCCAAACAGCAAGAAAGTCTGGCCGGCTGCAAGCTGCTGCTGGTCAACAGCGACGCGGTACTTGCCGAGATCGATCGGCTGCAGGAGCAGGAACTGCAGGATCGCCTGACATCGCGCTCGCTCAACGTATTCGCGTTACTGATCGGCGGCGAAGCGCGCGTGGACTGGCTGGCGGCATTGACCGGTCTGGAATTCCGCAACAGCGGGCTTGCGTACCTGGACGCCTGGCACCTCTCGTTGTTCGTCGCACTTACGGCGGGACTGCTGGCGGCGGGGCTTTACGGGCAGCGGCAATTGCGTGACCGCCTGGCTGCGCGCTCGCCCTCCGAGGACATGTCGGGCGAGGCCGCGGTCGCGTTCGCGAGCTCTATCGCCCGCTACATGCCCGAACTGCTGGTGTCGTCCGGCTGGAGCGGCTTCTGGCTGGCCGTGTCGGCCGAAGCGCAGCCCTGGTCGCAGCTGGCGATCACCAGCTTTGCAATCAGCATTCTTGTGCTGGTGATACTCATCAGCCGCAGCCTGTTCAGCCCGCCCCGCCCTGCCCGCCATTATCTGCCCATCGACACCGCCCGCAGCAAGCGTTTCTGGTATTCCCTGCGGTTGCTGATGTCGATTGCCGCCGTGTGCGTGGCGATTTTCCAGGGCCCGTTTGTCCAGGGTCTTGCCGAGCCGTTGCTGGTGCTGTTGCGCGCGGCACTGGCGCCACTGTTTATTCTCAGCCTGATCTGGACGGTGTGGCTGGCCTTGAGCCTGCAAAACGACCGCAAGATAGGTCTGTTCAGGCCCATCGTGACCGTGATACTGATCGGCGGTTTGATCGCGGAATGGGTCGGGTATCACCATCTGACCGACTACCTTGTCGGCGGCATCGCTTTCAGCCTGTTGGGACTGGGTATCGCCTGGCTGATCACCAGCCTGCTGACCGACGTGTTCGATGGCGTAGATGAAGGGCGTAACCCGTGGCAGCAGCAGTTGCGCGCGCGTTTCGGCCTGAGCAGCGGCGAACATATGCCTGGTCTGGTGTGGCTGCGGGTGCTTACCACCGTGGCGCTCTGGGGCGGGTTGCTGTTGTTCCTGCTACGCGTGTGGGGCTTGTCAGCGCAGGGTCAGGATGCGATCGCGCGCTATATCACGGAAGGCTTTGTCGTCGGCCCGGTGACCGTCGTACCCAGCCAGCTGTTGATGGCGCTGGCGCTGTTCGCGCTGCTGTTGTCCTTGGCGGCCTGGTTCAAAAAGCAGCTCGATGAACGCTGGTTGCGCAAGACGCGGCTGGAACACGGCGCGCGCGACGCCGCGGTCACCATCAGCGGTTATGTCGGCGCCGCGCTAGCGGGTTTCATCGCGCTCACCGTGGCTGGTGTGGATTTCAAGAATCTGGCGATCATCGCCGGCGCGCTGTCGGTCGGTATCGGCTTCGGTTTACAGAACATTGTCAATAACTTCGTCTCCGGGTTGATTCTGCTGTTCGAGCGCCCGATCCGCGTCGGCGACTGGGTGGTGGTCGGCACCACGCAGACGCAGGGCATCGTCAAGCGCATTAGCATCCGTTCCACCCAGATCCTCACTTTCGATCTGGCTGACGTGATTGTGCCGAACTCGCAGCTGATCTCGGATCAGGTCACCAACTGGACGCTGCGCGACGTGCGCGGGCGCGTGATTGTGCCGGTAGGCGTGGCGTATGGCAGCGACGCGGCGCTGGTCAGGAAAACGCTCCTGGCAGTGGCGAACGCCCACCCGGCGCCGGTCAGGGATGGCAGCTTGCCGCCGCCGCAGGCGCTGTTCGTGCGCTTTGGCGCCACCGCGCTGGAGTTCGAGCTGCGGTTTTTCATCCGCAACGTGCAGGAGCGCTCCATCGTTTCCAGTGACGTTAACCTCGCCATCGACGCCGCTTTCCACAAGGCGGGTATCCAACTGCCCTACCCACTGCACGACATACGCGTGGACAGCTGGCTGGGCGGCGCCCCGCCGCACGATCGGCCCGACAGTCCGAAGCAGGATGCGCCGCCGGGCGACGAAACATGATGGCCATCGCAGGGGAAGAGCAGGCGAGCCTGCGCCTCGACGATAACGGCGCCGAGTGCGCCGGTGCCTGGACTTCGCTGCGACTGCGGCACGTGGAAAAGCGGCTCGCCGAACTGCGCGCGCCGCGCGCGGAGCATTTTCGCTTCGACCTGCGCGCGGTAGCGGCTATGGACACGACCGGCGCGTGGCTCTTGTATCGCAGCCAGTTGCGCTTGACTGAGCAAGGTGCGCAAGTCACTTTGCAGGGCGCATCGGACAACGTCAGGGCGATGCTGGATCTGGTCTCGAAGCACGCACCCGGCGAGCGCCCGCGCACCGCGAAGCCAGGTGCGTTACATGGTCTCGGCCAAGCGACCGTAGCACACCTTCAGCAAGGTACGGGCTATACGGCGTTCGTCGGTGAACTGGCCTGCGCCGCCGGCGCACTTGTCTTGAAGCCCGCGCGCATCCGCTGGAGGATGATCCTCAACAATCTGCAGGCGGCCGGCGTGGCCGCGCTACCCATCGTCGGCCTGCTGTCGTTCCTGCTCGGCATCGTCATCGGGTATCAGGGCGGCGTGCCGCTGGAGGATTACGGCGCCAGTCTCTTCGTCGCTGATCTGGTGGGGCTGGCGATGTTGCGCGAGCTTGCGCCACTGATCACGGCCATCATCGTCGCCGGGCGCACCGGTTCGGCGTACACGGCGCAGATCGGCACCATGAAAGTCACCGAGGAGATCGACGCACTGCGCACCATTGGCATCACGCCCATGGAAGTGCTGGTGCTGCCCAAGGTCCTGGCCCTGACGATCGCGCTGCCGTTGCTCACTGTATACGCCGATATCCTGGGCATCCTGGGCGGGATGATAATGGCGTGGCTGGCGCTTGACATCAGCTTCGCGGCGTTCATCGACCGGCTGGCTTACGCGGTGGACGTCGAGTCGTTTGTGATCGGCATCGGCAAGGCCCCGGTGTTCGCGCTTATCATCGCCACCGTGGGCTGTTATCAGGGATTTCGCGTCGCCGGCAGCGCGGAGAGCGTGGGCCGCCAGACGACGAGGAGCGTGGTGCAGTCTATTTTCCTGGTGCTGGTGGTGGACGCGACTTTTTCGGTCATCTTCAGCGTGCTCGGAATCTGAGGCTACGCGTGCCTATACCCAGCTCATCGTTGACGAACGCGCATTCGGAGACGTCGCAGACGGATGCTGACCGCGAAGTGGTGGTCGAACTCGATGAGGTGACGACGCGCTACGGCGACCGGCTGGTGCACGACCGCATCAGTCTGTGCGTCTATCGCGGCGAGATCCTGGCGATCGTGGGCGGCAGCGGCAGCGGCAAGTCCACCTTGTTGCGCGACATGTTGCTGCTGCAGACGCCGGATACCGGCTCGGTACGAGTGCTGGACATCGACACGGCGCACCATCCAGAAGCGTACACCTTGCCGCTGCGGCGGCGCATGGGTGCGCTGTTTCAGTACAGCGCTCTGTTCGGCGCGCTGACCGTAATGG